>NZ_JAAALM010000024.1 GCF_009906395.1 Kineococcus indalonis | reverse complement strand
GCGCCGGCGGCGCCGCGCGCGGCCAGCGCGTCGGCGGCCGCTCCTGCCAGCACCCCGCCCAGCGCGCCGCCCAGCGCGCCGCCCACCACGTCGTCCACCACGTCGACCACCGCCACGTCCGCCCCGTCCGTCCCGTCCAGTGTCGTCGCTGCTGCGCGCCGCACCGCGCTCAGGCGGCGGCCGCGGCGAAGCCGAGGGCCAGGTCGGCGAGGACGTCCTGGAGGTCCTCGATGCCCACGGACAGGCGGACCAGGCCGGGGGTGACGCCGGAGGTGAACTGCTCCTCCACCGTCAGCTGGCTGTGGGTGGTGGAGGCCGGGTGCACCACCAGGGAGCGCACGTCGCCGATGTTGGCGACGTGGCTGTGCAGCACGAGCGCGTCGACGAAGCGCTTGCCGGCCTCCAGGCCGCCGGCGATCTCGAAGGCGAGCACGGAGCCGGAGCCGCGGGGGGTGTAGCGCTGGGCGTTGGCGTGCCAGGGCGAGGAGGGCAGGGAGGCGTAGTTGACGCTGAGGACCTGCTCGTGGGCGTCGAGGAACTCCGCCACGGCGCGGGCGTTGCGGACGTGCCGCTCCATGCGCAGCGAGAGCGTCTCCAGGCCCTGGGCGATGAGGAAGGCGTTGAAGGGCGAGGCGGCGGGGCCGAGGTCGCGCAGCAGCTGCACGCGCGCCTTGGTGACGTAGGCGGCCGGGCCGACGGCGTCGGTGAAGACGACGCCGTGGTAGCTGGGGTCGGGGGTGCTCAGGCCGGGGAAGCGGCCGGAGGCGGCCCAGTCGAAGCGGCCGGAGTCGACGAGCGCACCGGCGATGGAGGTGCCGTGCCCGCCGAGGAACTTGGTGGCGGAGTGCACCACGACGTCGGCGCCGTGCTCGATGGGGCGCACCAGCCAGGGGGTGGCGATGGTGTTGTCCACGACGAGGGGCACGCCGACGGAGTGCGCGGCGTCGGCGACGGCGGCGATGTCGAGGACGTCGCCGGCGGGGTTGGAGATGGTCTCGGCGTAGAAGAGCTTCGTCCCGGGGCGGGCGGCGGCGAGCCAGGAGGCGGGGTCGTCGGGGTCCTCGACGAAGGTGGTGGTGACGCCCATCTTCGGCAGCGTGTGCTGGAAGAGGTTGTAGGTGCCGCCGTACAGGCGCGGGCTGGCCACGACGTGGTCGCCGGCGGAGGCGATGTTGAGGACGGCGAGGGTCTCGGCGGCCTGGCCGCTGGAGACGAGCAGGGCGGCCAGGCCGCCCTCGAGGGCGGCGATGCGCTCCTCCACGACCGCCTGGGTGGGGTTCGTGATGCGCGTGTAGATGTTGCCGAGCTCGGTGAGGCCGAACAGGGCGGCGGCGTGGTCGGTGTCGCGGAAGGCGTAGCTGGTGGTCTGGTAGATCGGCAGGGCCCGCGCGCCGGTGGTGGGGTCGGGCTGCTGGCCGGCGTGGACCTGCAGGGTGTCGAAGCCCCACGCGGCGGTGGCCGGGGGCGTGCTGGGGGTCTCGTCGGTGCTCACGGTGGGCGTCCTCGTCCGTCGGTCCGTCGGGGTGGTGCGGGCTGCGTCAGCGGTGACGCGGACACCAGCCGTCGAAGAGGTAGGGGCGCCGACCCGGCCAGAAGGGGTCGAGCACGACCGTGACCGGGACCATGGCCCGATGGTGCCGCCGGGGGCGCTCCGGGGGCAACTCGCGGGCGGGTCGCGGGCTCGGGTGCGACGGGGTGGACGCGGAGGGTGATCACCGATCCCACCTTGGTGACTCAAAGTAGTTGCTCGGATACGAGGCGGGATCGGGGCTCCTCTGGCACGCTAAGGGCGACCACCGAGGGCGACTGGGTGATCACGCACGATCACTGCGCCCTCGGGCCACCGGAAGAGCTGGAGCACCTGGAGCACCATGGACGACGAGCCGACCAGCGCCCCCGCGAACGCCGGGGCCGCCGTCGCGGACGACTCGGTCCAGGTCGTGCGCTGGGACGCCCCCGCCTGGGCCTCGCGAGGCCTGGAGGTCGAGGGCGGCTGGCTGCACGCCTACGAGTCCCGCGTCGTGCCGCTCGAGGGCGACGACGGCGCCGAGCGCCCCTGCCCCGTGCGCCTGGAGTGCACCGACCTCGCCTACGCCGAGGCCGGGCAGACCGTCCTGCGCCGCTTCGGCCCGCGCGTCTTCATCGGCGACACCGCGCAGCTGTCGCTGCCCGAGGCCCGGCGCCTGGTCGCCGCCCTCACCGAGGTCATCGAGCGCGCCGAGGGCGCCGGGCGCTGAGCGCCCCCGGCGCCCGGCGCGTCCCGGGCACCGGGGCACCCGGGCGCGGCCACTAGGTTCTGGCGCATGGCCCTCTCCCGCGCGGTGCGCATCACCTCCCCCGGTCACCTCGAGGTCGTCGACGTCGAGGTGGCCCCGCCCGGCCCCGGCGAGGCGCTCGTGCGGGTCGCGCACTGCGGCATCTGCGGCTCCGACCGCGAGGTGTTCGCCGGCACCCGGCCCGCGGAGTTCGTCCGCTACCCCGTCGTGCCCGGCCACGAGTGGTCCGGCACCGTCGAGGCCGTCGGCGAGGGCGTGCCGCAGGAGCTCGTGGGCCGCGGCGTCGTCGGCCAGGGCATCCGCACCGCCGAGGGCACCCCCGCCTCCGTCGCCGGGGACACCGGGGGCTGGGCGCAGGAGTACGAGGAGACCGGCTTCACCCTGCCCGGCGGCTGGGCGCAGCACCTGACCCTCCCCGCGCGCTACCTGCACCTGCTGCCCGAGGGCGCCGACCTGCGCGCCGCCGCCGGCATCGAGCCCGCCGCCTGCGTGGCCGAGGCCGTCCTGCTCGCCGACGTCACCGTCGGCTCGAAGGTGGCCGTCGTGGGCGCCGGCACCCTGGGCCTGCTCGCCGTGCAGCTGCTGCGCGGGGCCGGCTGCGAGGTCACCGTGGTGCACCGCAACGGCGAGCGCGAGGAGCTCTCGCGCCGCTGCGGCGCGGCGCACTACACCACCACCGAGGGCGCGCAGGCGCTGGAGGGCACCTTCGACGCCGTCGTCGAGGCCGCCGGCGCCCCGGGCGTGGCCCGCACCTCCGTGCGCCTGGCCCGCCGCGGCGGGCGCGTGGTGCTCACCGGAATCCCCGCCGCCGACGCCGACGACCTGTCCTCCCTGGAGCTGGTCTCGCGCAACGTGCACGTCCTGACCGTCTTCGGCGCCCCCACCCGCGCGTGGGCGTACGCGGTGCGCGCCTTCGCCGCCGGCGTGCTGGACCCCACCCCGCTGATCACCCACGAGTTCGGGATCGAGGACGCCGGGCGGGCCCTGGAGGTCCTCGGGGACCGCTCCTCCGGCGCCCTGAAGGTGCTGCTGCACCCCTGAGGCCCCGGGTGCCGGAGCACCCGCGGGCGCGCGCCGCCCCTCAGCGGGGGCGGCGCGCGGCGCGGCGGCGCTGCACCAGCCCCACCAGCACCGTGACCCCCACCCCCAGCGCGACGGCCACCGCCGCGCCCACCAGCGGCCGGTCGCTGGCGCTGCGCCCGGCCAGCCCGATCGCCGAGTACACCAGCGACCACGCCAGCGCCGGCACCGCGGCGGCCACCGCGAAGCGGCGCACCGGGTACGCGGTGCCGGCCGCGGCCACCATCACCGGCACCCGCGCCCCCGGCAGCAGCCGCGCGGCGACCAGCGTGCGCACGTCGTGCCGGGCCAGCCGCTCGCCCAGCTCCGCCACGTGCGCGGCGGCCCGCCCCGAGGTGCTGCGCCGGTGCAGCAGCCGCGCCAGGCGGTTCTCCGAGCGGTGCAGCAGCGCGTAGAGGACCAGGTCGCCCGCGTGGGCGGCCGCCGCGCCCACCAGCAGCACCTCGCCCGTGGAGGCCCAGGAGCGGTGGTGCGCCAGCGCCGCCATCGCCGAGACCGCCGCGCCCGTGGGCACCACCGGCAGCAGCGCGCCCAGCAGCACGGCCGCCAGCAGCACCACCAGCGCCCACGCCCAGGAGTCGGCCGCGCGCGCGGCGGGGTCCAGCAGGTCCGGCACCGGGCCCCCTCCCGCGGACGGCGCGACGGGCCGCTGCCCGTCCCCGCCGGTCACGGTAGCGGCGCGGGCCGACGCGGCGGACGACCCGCCGCTGCGATCACGCTGCGCACCTGCCGCGTCGCTTTTCGCCGTTCTGCTTGCGCTCTCCACCGCCATCCCCTTCGCTGGTGCACGCCCCGCGACGCGTCCGCCGGGCCGGTGCGCTGGGCCGGGCGGGTGGTCGAGCGCGGCTGACCGGGGTACCCGCTGCGCGTCCCGCTCAACGCCCCCGAGCGCCGCGCCGACGTGCGCGAGGTGATCCCCCTGTCCCCGACCCGGCGACGAGGCCGCAGCGGCAGCCTGCAGCGGCGCCTGATCGGCATGCTCCTGGTGCCCGTGCTGGGGCTGGCGCTGTTCGTGGGCACCGCCGTGCACGACCGCGTCGCCCGGGTGCGCGCCGTCGACGCCGCCGTCGCCCGGGTGCGCGCCGCCGTGGCCCTGGACGCGGTGCGCCTCGGCGTCGCCCAGGAGGTCACCCCCGCCCTGGTGACCGACCTGCTGGCCGACGACGCCGGGGCCCGCCGGCTGCAGGTGGACCAGCAGGTCCTCGCCGCCCTGGCCGTGCCCGACCTGCCCGGGCGCCTGGCCGGCGCGCGCGCCCAGGTCGACGCCGCCCTGCAGCGGGCCCGCGCCACCCTCGCCGCCGGCGAGGCCGACCGGGTCGCCGCCGAGCTGCGGCGGCTGCGCGCGGCACCGCGCGCGGACCGCCCCGTGGAGTCGGTGTTCACCGACTACCAGCGCCTCGCCGAGCGCCTCGGCGTGCAGGCCGCCGCCCACCTGCGCACCGCCCGCGCCCAGGGCCTGGACGGCGAGACCACCTCCGCCCTGGCCGACCTCGGGCGCGTGTCGCGGGCGGCCACCCTGGCCGGCGCGGAGATGCCGCTGCTGCTGGCCTCGCTGCTGGGCACCGGCCCCGCCGGCGAGGCCGTGCGGGCCCGCTTCGTGGAGGCCTGGGGCGGCTACCGCGAGGCCGCCGGCGAGGTCGTGGGCACCTGCTCCCCCGAGGTCGTCACCGCCTGGAGCGCCGCCACCGGCAGCCTGGTGCGCACCGTGGACTCCACCGCCGCCGCCGTCGCCACCGCCGGCCAGGAACCGCCGGTGCAGCGCCTGCCCGCGCTGCTGGCCGCCAACGAGCGCCGCGACGCCGGCGTGGGCGCGGCCCTGCGGGTGGCCGCCGACGTCGCCGCGGCCGCCGGCGCCGCCCACGCCGACCGCGCCCGCCGCGAGCTGACCCAGCTGCTGCTGGTGACCGCCGCGCTGCTGCTGGCCAGCCTGGCGGTCACCGCCGTCGTGCGCGCCTCCCTGACCCGCCCGCTGGCCCGGCTGGCCGCGCAGGCGCGCGCGGTGGGCGCCGGCGAGCTCGTCGACGTCGCCGAGTCCGGCCCCGAGGAGGTCCGCACCGTCGCGCGCGGCCTGGCCGCCGCCGTGGACGGCCTGCGCCGCCTGCGCGACCAGGCGCAGGCCGTGGCCGCCGGCGACCTGGACTCCGAGGCGGCCCGGCGCCCCCTGCACGGCCCCCTGGGGGAGGTCGTGCACGCCTCGGTGACCCAGCTCATCGGCGCCATCCACGACCGCGAGCGCCTCCAGGCGGACCTGCGCCACCAGGCCTCGCACGACGCGCTGACCCTGCTGCCCAACCGGGCCCGGGCGCAGGCGCTGCTGGAGGCGGCCCTGCACCGCGCCCGGCGCGAGGGGCACCGCGCGGCCCTGATGTTCGTGGACCTGGACCGCTTCAAGCACGTCAACGACTCCCTCGGCCACGCCGCCGGCGACGAGCTGCTGCGCGTCGTCTCCGCCCGCATGGGCGCGGTGGTGCGCGAGGGGGACGTGGTGTGCCGCTTCGGCGGGGACGAGTTCGTCGTCCTGGTGCCCGCGGTGCCCGCCGGGGTGCGCGAGGAGGTGGCGCTGGAGGAGCTGCGGGCGCTGGGGCAGCGGCTCGTGGACGCCGTGTGCGCGCCCGTGGAGCTGTGCGGGCGGCAGGTGCGCGTCGGGGCGAGCGTGGGGGTGGCGCTCGCCGCCGCCGGCGACGGCGCCGAGCAGCTCCTCCACGACGCCGACGCGGCCACGTACCGGGCCAAGGCCGCCGGCCGCGGCGTCGTGGAGGTCTTCGACGAGCAGCTGCGCGCCGAGCTCGGCGAGCGCAGCGCCACGGAGGAGGCGCTGCGCGCGGCGCTGGCCGGCGGGCAGCTGGTGCTGCACTACCAGCCGGTGCTGGACCTGGCCTCCGGGCGCACCCGCGCCGTGGAGGCGCTGGTGCGCTGGCGGCGCCCGGGCCGGCGCGAGCTGGTGGGGCCCGACGCGTTCGTGCCGGTCGCCGAGCGCTCGGACCTGGTGTGCGAGCTGGGCCGCTGGGCGCTGCGGGAGGCCGCCGCGCAGCTGGTGCGCTGGGACGCCGAGGGCGGTGAGCGGGCCGGGCTGGCGGTCGCGGTGAACGTCTCCGGCCGGCACCTGGCCGCCCCCGGCCTGCTGGACGACGTGCGCGAGGCCCTGGCCGCCGCGCGCGTGGACCCCGCCCGCCTGACGGTGGAGATCACCGAGACGGTGCTGGTGGAGGAGCCCCTGGCGCTGGAGCACCTGCGGGCGCTGCGCGCGGTGGGGGTGCGCGTGGCGATCGACGACTTCGGCACCGGCTACACCTCCATCGGGCAGCTGTCCCGGCTGCCGGTGGACGTGCTGAAGATCGACCGCTCGCTGGTGGCCTCCGCCGACGCCGGGCACGCGGCGCTGGTGCGGCTGGTGGTCAGCGCCGCGCACAGCTTCGGCCTGGGCGTCGTCGCCGAGGGCGTGGAGGAGCCGCACCAGCTCGACCAGCTGGCGGCGACCTCGTGCGACGCGGCGCAGGGGCACCTGTTCGGCCGCGCCGTGCCGCCCGGCGAACTGGCCACCCCGCGCCTGCCCGGCGCGCGGGACGGCGTGCGGCAGGGCGCGGCGGCGGCCGTGCCCGCGCAGGGCGCGCGGGGCTGAACCGCGCGGGTGCGCCCGGCGGGCCGGTGGTCGACCATCGGGGCAGACGCCGAACCGGGGAGGTCCCGTGCCGCGCTCCGCGCAGTCCGTGAAGAAGGTGCTCGTCACCGTCGCCGGGTCGGCGCTGACCCTCACCGGCGCGGCGCTGCTGGTGCTGCCCGGCCCCGGCTTCGTCCTCGTCGCCGCCGGCCTGGCGGTGCTGGCCACGCAGTTCGCGTGGGCGCGCCGGCCCCTGGACAGGGCCCAGCGCCAGGCGTGGCGCGGCGTGGACGAGGTCGGCTCCAGCCGGGGGCGCGCCTGGTTCGCCGCCGCGTGCGGCGCCGCCCTCGTGGTCGTGGGGGTGCTGCCCCTGGCCGGCGCGCGGGTGCCGCACCTCAACGCCCTCACCGGCGTGTTCCTCGTCCTCAGCGGCCTGTTCCTGCTCGCCGTGACCGGCTGGGCGCACAGCCCCGCCGGGCGCCGGGCGCGCGCCGCGCACCGGCCGCGCCGGCGCCGCCGGGTGCGGTGAGGAGCGGCGCCCGCCGGTGAGCCCGGCGCGCGGCGCGGGTCACCACCACGACGAGCCGACCGGGGAGGACGCCGTGGAGGAGACCCTGCACGAAGCCGTGGACGAGACCGTGGACGGGGCGCCCCGGGCGGTGCCGGGGGAGGGTCCACCGGACCTGCACGCCGCCGCCGAGCGCACCGCGCGCGTGGTGGCGGCGCTGCCGCAGGACCTGCTGGACGCGCCCACGCCGTGCGCGGGCACCACCGTGGCCGCGCTGCTGGAGCACGTGGGCGGCCTGGCGCTGGCCTTCACCGCCGCGGCGCGCAAGGACCTCGGCCCGCTGACGGACACCCCGCCGGGCGGCCCGACCGGCGCGCTGCCCGGCGGCTGGCGCGCGGTGCTCCCCGAGCGGCTGCGCGCGCTGGCGGAGGCCTGGTCGGACCCGGCGGCCTGGCGCGGCGCCACCCGCGCCGGCGGGATCGACCTGGACGCCGGCGAGGCCGGGCTGGTGGCGCTGGACGAGCTCGTCCTGCACGGCTGGGACCTGGCGGTGGCCACCGGGCAGCCCTACGAGGTGGACGCGGCCGCCCTGGCGGCGGTGCACGCGTTCGTGGCGGCGGTGCCGGCGGACCCGGACGCGCGCACCGGGCTGTTCGGCCCGCCGGTGCCGGTGCCGGCGGGCGCCCCGGCCTGGCACCGGGTGCTGGGCCTGGCCGGGCGCGACCCCGCCTGGGCGCCGCCGGGTGCGTGAGGGGACGACCTGCTCCAGCACCCGCTCGTCGCTCGTGCAGTCGGTGCGCCCGTCCGCGGCGGTGAAGTCGGTGTGGACCCGCACGCGCAGGACGTGGGGTGGCACTCGCCGAACGGGCGCAGCGTGGAGGAGGACTCGCCGCCGGTGCAGCTGCCGTCCTCGTCGCACAGCACCTGGTCCCCGCACGTGGAACCCACGCTGACCCGGGTGGTCGAACGGGTGGCCGCATCGGTGTTGCGCCCGCGTGGTGCGTGACGTCCCCTTCACGAGGGGTCGGGCGGTGGTCGACGACGATCGGTGCACGTCACTTCAGGTCGCTGACGGCACCGGTGCTCACGGTGCCGTTGCCCAGGTCCAGGGTCGCGTGCTTGAGCCTGCGCTGGACGCCGGAGTCCACGACGGACCCGTTCGCCACCGAGCAGAGGATGAAGCTGGCCTGCATGCCCGCGACGTAGCGGAGGTGATCGACGTTCCGCAGCGCGCTCTGCGGCGCTGCGGTCTCCGACCCGGTGCTGTCGAGGGAGACGAAGAGGACGTGCGTGACCCCGGACCCCTCCGAGAACAGCGCCTCGCGGGCCAGTGCCGCCAGCAAGGGGCTCCGCGTCCCACCGGACGGGGTGGTGCAGGCGGCGGCGAAGGCGTCGACCTCGGCGATCACGGAGTCGACGAACGTCACGGCCGGCGCGAGCCGCGCTCCTACCGCGACGTGCTCGGCCACGCGCTGGTCGAGGTCGGCGAGGTGGGCCTTCAACGCCTGCGCCGGCGCGGGCGCCGGTTCGTCGCGTTCGAGCACCTCCAGGTACGAGGCGAGCGTCGACCGCCTCTCCTCCTTCAGCTCCTCGACGGCTCGCTCGAACATCGAGCGCTCCGTGCGTGCGGCGATCGTCGCGGTCCGCAGGGTCCGCGAGGCGCCGAGGAGTTCCGTGAACTCCCCGAGCAGCCCGGAGCGGCCGTCCACGTGGCCGAACCCGTCGATGGACACCCGCACACCGCGCGACGTCAGGTTCCTGGCCACTTCGGCGAGCAGCGGTGTCCCGCTCGTCGTCATGGTGCGCGAGGACACCGTGTAGTTGGTCCTCAGCATCCCGGCGACGTCGGCGACGCCCCCCACGACGGCGGGCAGCGCGGCCAGGGCGGCCGGGACCAGTCCGGCCGGGGTGAGCGCTGCCGCCAGGTTCGACACCGCCGGGACCCCGAGCGCCATCGGTGTTCCCGCGGCCTGGAGAGCGAGGTCCTCCGCGGACTGCCCCGGACCGGGGGGTCCCGCTGCACCGGGCACGTGCCGGCCCAGCGACCGGGCGAGCCGGTCCGCCAGCGCGACGGCTCCCTGCAACCGCCGCAGCGTCGTCGTGATCACCAGGTGGCTCCAGGTCGAGTCGAGCAGCGCCCTGTCCTCGACGAGCAGGACGTGCCGGGCCCCGGCCCTGCTGACGGCTGTCGCCGCCGCGCTCGTCACGTCGTCCAGCAGGGAGTACGCGACGATCTCCCCGGGGTACCCGGCTCCGGCTCCGAGCGTCGTGCTCCCGGAGAGGGGTCTCAGCTCCGCGTCGGGCAGGCCGCGGAAGTGCTCGGACCACGACGTCGGCGCGGCAGAGCCGTTCTTCTCGGCGGTCCTCGTGGAGCCGCCGTCCTTCGGGGAACCGTCGTCCTGGGCCACGCCTTCGCTCCTCGTCGGTGTCGGTGAACCTCTGGTGCGCCTTCTGGCGCGTCCTCCGGTGCGTCGTCCCGGGGACCGCCCGGTGCCGCCGGTCGGTCGCTCCCCCGCGCGTCCGCGTTCAGCTGACGGTGATCTGCTTGGACGCCGAGCGGATCGAGCTCTCACCCGTGGCCACGACGTCGAAGCGGTGCGGGGCGAAGACGCCGAGCTCGTCGGGGACGACCACGGCGACGCCGCTGAAGCTGCCGTCGCCGTCCACCTGGGTGCTGGCCACCTCGGAGGTGTGCACGCGGACCGTGACGACCTCGTCCGGGTCGAAACCCTCGCCGCTGACGGTGAACGTCTCCCCCGCGGGAGCCGACGTCGCCGACAGGAAGAGCGACGCGGGCCCCGACGACCCGCTGCTCGGCTCCGCCCCGTCCGACCCGGCGCTGTCCTCCCCGGAGCCGTCCCGCACCGCGCCCCAGCCGGGCACGGCACCGTCGCCGCCCGGCCCCTGGTCGAACAGGCCCAGGCTCGGGACGATCCCGATGAACGCCGCCAGCACCGTGCCGACGAGCCCGATCAGGGCGATGAGGACCGCGTTCTGGCCGCCCTTGGACATCGTCGCCTCCTCGTGGTGCGTGCTGGCGGTGCGGCGGGTGGTGCGTGCTGGTGGTGCGTGCTGGTGGTGCCGCCGGGGTCAGTCCGTCGTGACGCGCGCCGGCCGGTCCAGGTGGACCCGCCGCACGTCCGGGTGGGCGGCGAGGGTGGTGACGGCGCCGGCGGGCAGCTGCGCGGCGACGGCGGCGGCCAGGGCGAGGACGCGCACGCCGGTGGCCCCGGCCCGCTGCAGGGCGGTGAGCACGGCGGCGGGCGGGGCCTCGGGGTGCAGCGCGAGGAGCACCGGCAGGGGCGAGGAGGTGCCCCCCGCCGCCGCGAGCCGTTCGAGCTCGGCGCGCAGGGCGGGGTCCACGTCCGCGGTCACGGCCCCAGGGTGCCCGCGGCGGTCACTTCGTGACCACCGCGCGGATCAGGGCGCCGAAGGCGTTGGCCATGCCGTAGCCCGCCTCGTTCGGCAGGAGCGGCAGGTCCTCGCAGGCGTCCTCCAGGGCCTTCTTGACGACGGCCGGGGAGGCGTCGGGGTGGCGCTCCAGGAACAGGGCGGCCAGGCCGGCGACGTGCGGGCTGGCCATCGAGGTGCCGCTGAAGGACGCGAAACCCCCGCCGGTGATCGTGGAGACGATGCCGTCGCCGGGAGCGGCCAGGTCCGGCTTGGTGAGCCGGATCGCCGAGCCCGGGCTCAGGCGCCCGCTGCCGGGCCCGATGCTGGAGAAGGACGCGAGGTTCTTGGCCTTGTCGAGCGCGCCGACGGTCAGGACCCGGCGGGCGGCGCCGGGGTGGCGGATGTTGAACGGCGGGCCGGCCGGGGAGGCGTCGCCCTCGTTGCCGGCGGCCACGACGACCGTGACGCCCAGGCGGGAGGCGTTGTCGGCCGCGAGGCACAGCACGCAGTCGGCGTCGTCGCACACCCAGCCGTGGTGGACCTCGCTCCAGCCGAGGCTGAGGTTGGCCACCCGGGCGCCGCGGCGCACCGCCTGCTCCAGCCCGTCGATCACCGAGGTCGGTGAACCCGACCCGGAGGCGGTGAGGACCTTGACGTCGACCAGGTCCGCCTGGTGCGCGACGCCGCGGTAGATCGGGTCGTTGCTCGCCACGGTGCCCGCGACGTGGGTGCCGTGGTCGCCGGGGACGGTGACGGGCTCGCCCACCGTGCTGACCTGGTCGACGACCTTGCCGGACAGGGCGGGGTGGCCGGCGTCGATGCCGCTGTCGAGGACGGCCACCCGCACGCCGCGGCCGCTGACGTGCAGGGCCTCCTGCGCCTGGGGGACCTCCATGACGTGCACGCTCTCGTTCATCACGGCGACGTGCTCCAGGGTGGAGGCGCGCACGAGGCGCACCTCGTCCAGTTCCGCGACCGCGTCCAGCTGCGCCGGGGTCAGTTCCGCCGTGACGGCGTTGGTGAGGGCGTGCGGGTGCACGCCCAGCGCCCGCAGGCGGGTGAGGCGCTCGACGACGGGCGCCTGGCGCTGCCCCACCGCGCGCTGCAGGTCCGCCAGCGCGGCGCCGCGGTCCTCGCCGTCCTGCAGCTGCGGGGCTTCGACGTCCTCGACGTGCGAGATGATCACCGGGATGCGGACGGCTCCGTCGTCCGTCTCGCCGGCGCGGGCCCCGGCGCTCCTGGCGCGCACGCGCCCCTGCTCGACGAGCGTGAGCAGTCGTGGTTCGAGCTTCTCCACGGTCGTCCCCTCCGTGGTCGTCCGGTGGTCGTGCTCGTGGTGCTCGTGGTGGTGCGCACCGGGCGCCCTCCCCCTGCTGCCCGGGCGCCCGGTGCGGTCCTGCGCGGCGCGCTGCTCAGGCGAGCACGCGCCACGAGCGCTGCGCCGACGTGCCGGACAGGCCGGGCGTCTGCGGGTGGTCGGCGCTGGGCAGCTGCGCGCGGACGGCGGCGATCCAGTCGCGGTAGGTCGCCGCCCCGGGCAGGGTTTCCAGCGCGCGCAGCGCGACGTGGGTGAAGGCGCCGTTGGGCCGGCCGTCGAACCGGCCGTCGTAGCTGAACTCGTGGTCCTGGCAGCCGGACAGCAGCAGCGCGGAACTGCGCCGGGACGACCCGCCGGCGGCCCGCCCCTCGACCGCGCGGGCGCGGCGGGTGGCCTCCTGCGGCAGGAAGACCTCCGGCGGCAGGAACCTCAGCCGCCGCGCGCGGCCGCCCGGCAGCGCCTGGAACCTCGCGACGCTGCCGGAGTGGCAGGAGTCGCTGACGAGGACGACCCTCACGCCGCGCTCCCGGCCGGTGAACACCTCGAACAGCTCGTCGTCGAGCAGGGGCCCGCGCGCGGCGACGTCGTACGGGCACAGGGCCTCGTCGCGGCGGTCGGGTTCGTCACCGCCCTCGTCGGGGACCCAGGTGCCGTGCCCGGAGAAGGTGACGACCACGGTGTCGCCCGACCGGGCCCCGGAGACCAGGGCGCGCAGCCGCTCGCGCAGCGCCGCCCCGGTGGCCTCGGCGTCCAGGAGCTCCTCGACCTGGAAGTCGCGGGCCTTCAGCGCGTCCCCCCAGTCGCGCGCGTCGTTCACGCACCCGAGCAGGTCGCTGCCGGTCCCGGGGTAGTCGTCGATGCCGATGCACAGAGCACGAGCCGCCACGTCGACCTCCGTCGGTGGGGTGGCGCTGCGCACCACCGGTGTTCGCTGGGAGGAGGACGCGCACCGGCCCGCTGATACCCGCCGGTGCACGGGCCCGCGGGAACGGGCCCGGACGCGGGCGGCGGGGGTATCCTCACCGCCTCGCCGGGCTCTGGTCCACAGGACCCGCACCGGGCCCGCACCGGGCCCGCGCGGGGCCCGGGCGGGGCCCGGCGGAGGAGGCGACGATGGGTGCGGACAGCTCGACCGCCGACCTGGTGCGCGCGGCCGCCGAGGGCGACGGCGAGGCGTGGGACGAGATCGTGCAGCGCTACGCCGAACTCGTGGTGGCGGTCTGCCGCCGGTTCCGCCTGGCCGACGCGGACGTCCGGGACGTGAGCCAGACCGTGTGGCTGCGGCTCGTCGAGAACCTGCCCGCGCTGCGGGAACCGGGCGCGCTGCCCGGGTGGCTGGGCAGCACGACGCGCAACGAGTGCCTGCACCTGCTGCGCTCCTCGCGGCGCCAGGTGCTGGTGGAGGAGCCGCGGGAGTTCCCCGACGCCGCTCCCGGCCTCGACGAGGACCTCCTGGCCGCGGAGCGGCGCAGCGCGCTGCGGCAGGCGTTCGCCTGCCTGCCGCCGGCCTGGCGGGCGCTGCTGGAGCTGCTCGTGGCGGACCCCCCGCTGCCCTACGCGGAGATCAGCCGCCGGCTGGGCATCCCCGTGGGCAGCATCGGCCCCACGCGCGCCCGCTGCCTGGAGAAGCTGCGCAGGTCGCCGGCCCTGACCGCGCTGCTCGGCGGGGACGGCGAGCAGCCGCAGCGCCCGGCCGGGCGCTCGAGCAGGACCCCGAGGGAGAGGTGAGGACGATGGGCGAGCGGTTCCCGCAGGAGCCCGCGGACGAGGAGCTGCTGGCGGCGGTGCGCTCGGCGCTGCGGCCGCCGCAGGTTCCCGAGGACGTCCTCGCCGCGGCGCGGGCGGTCTACACGTGGCGGACCGTGGACGCGGAGCTGGCGGAGCTGTCCTACGACTCCGCGGGGTCCTCGCGCCCCGGCGCGGGGGTGCGCGGGCGCACCGCCGCCCTGCGCACGCTGACGTTCCGCGCCCGGGAGGTCGTCGTGGAGGTGGGCGTCACCCCGGACGCGCTGACCGGCCAGGTCGTCCCGCCGGTGGTGCGGGCGGTGGAGCTGCACACCACCGGCGCGGACCCGGTGCCGGTGGACGTGGACGAGCTGGGCTGCTTCACGGTCCACCCGCTGCCCGCGGGCCGCTTCCGGCTCGTGTGCACCACGGCCGGCGGCGAGCGGATCGTCACCGACTGGGTGGGGTTGTAGGAGCGGCGCCGGGCACGGCGGATCCGGCGCGTCAGCGGGCGGCGGTTCCGGGCAGGACCGGGACGGCCGTGCCGTAGCCGGGGACGTCCCGCGCCCGGCGGTCGCCGCGCAGCACCTCCAGCAGCGCCCGGCGCGGCGCGGTGCCGGGCTCGCGGGCCATCCTGTCGGCGACGGCGCCGGTGATCTGCGGGGCGGCGAAGGAGGTCCCGGTGCCCAGCGCCCAGGAGTCCGGCCCGAACGTGTCCGGGTCCTCCTTGTCCACCGCGCGCGACTCCGTGCCGGGCACGTAGGTGGACACCACGCCCTCGCCGATCGCGGAGCAGTCCACCCAGGGGCCGTGGTCGGACCAGGGGGAGGGTTTCAGCGAGGCGGTGACGCTGGCGACGGCGACCACCGAGCGGAACGCCGCCGGCCAGGTGGGCCGGGTGCCGCCGGAGTTGCCGGCGGCGGCGACGAGCAGCACGTCGGGGTGCTCCTCGGCGAGGACCTCCAGCGCCACCTGCATCCCCACCGGCGGCACGTCGTCCACGGTGCGGGTGCCCAGCGAGAGGTTCACCAGCTGCGCGCCCGCGTCGGCGGCGCGCAGCACCGCGGCGGCCACGCGCACGTCGCTGCCGATCCCGTCGCTGTCGACGGCGTCGTAGGAGCGCAGCGCGGCCCCCCGGGCGACCTGCTGCACCACCCCGGCGGTGAACTGCCCGTGGCCGGCGGCCAGGTCCAGCTCCCCCGGCTCCCGCCCGGGGTTCCGGTAGAGGGGGTCCACGTCGCCCTCGGCGTTGCGCAGCCAGCCGTCGCGGCGCTCCTCCGCGGCGCGGCCGGTGTCCACGACGGCGACGCGCACCGCGCCCTGCGGCAGGGAGGTGCCCGGCCCGCGCGGGCCGGGCGGTGCGCTGGCCGGCTCGAAACCGCCCTCCCCCTTGGCGACGTAGCCCAGCGGGACGACGTGGTTCACGCTCGCCGGCACGCCGGCGGCGCGCAGCTCGCGGGCGTGCCGGCTGGCCAGGTGCACCGGCGTGCCGGGCCTGCTGAAGCGGGTGACCAGCCCGCGCAGCTCCTCGACCTCCTCGCCGGCGTACCCCAGCGGGCGCAGCACCTTCGCCGCGCGCGCGGCCGCGGAGGTGCGCACCAGCACCTCCCCGAGCACCGCCACGAGGAAACCGGTGTCCTGCTCCAGGCAGCCGACCTCGCACGGCCGGTAGCGCGCCACCGCCGCGCCGCCGGGCGGTCCGCCCGGCGGGGACGACGCGGTGCGGCGCTGCACGATCGCCGCGAGCAGGTCGCGCTGGTAGCTGCGGCTGGACTCCGCGTCCGCCATGCGCCGCAGCTGCAGCGCCACCCGCGCGCCGTCCTCCCGCCGCTGCTCGCTGCTGCGCGGATCCATGTGACGGGTCACGGCGCGTCTCCTCCGCGAATCGGTGTATAAACCGTTCCTCGCACCACACTCGGTCACGCCGTCAGCGTCAAGGGGGTGCTGGGGTGGAGGAGACGGGCACGGCGCTCCTGATACGTGCCGAGGCCGCCTACGAGCGCTCGGTGCGCGACCCCGGCAGCCCCGGCGACGCGGCCGACCTCGTCGCCGAGGCCCGCCGCGCCGGCGACGCCCCCGCGCTCGTGGTCGCCCTGCGCGCCCAGGGCTGGTGCGCCCGGCACCGCCTGGCCGGCGCGGAGGCCAAGGACCACCTCGACGAGGCCGTCCGGGTCGCGCGCCGCCACGGCCTGACGGCGCTGCTGACCGCCGTGCTGACGACGCGGGCCGCGATCAACCAGGAGCTGGGCAGCGCCCGGGCCGCGCGGCGCGACCTGCAGCACGCCCGCGAGCTGGGCCCCTCCCCCGCGCTGGACCTGCAGCAGGCGGTGCTGCTGCACAACACCGGCGCGCTGGACGGGGCCGAGGCGCTGTACCGCGCGCTGCTCGACGCCCCCGCCACCCCTCCGGACATCCGCGTCAAGGCGGGCAACAACCTCGCCCTGGTGGAGAGCCAGCACGGCCGGCACGAGGCCGCCGTGGCGCGCCTGGAGGCGCTCGAGGGCGAGGCCGCCCGCGTCGGCCCCGCCCTCGTCGCCGTCGTGGAGGACAGCCGCGCCTGGGCCACCGTGCAGAGCGGCCGGCTCACCGAGGGGCTGCGCCTGATGGAGCGGGCCGCCGAGGCCCACCGCAGCGCGCACCTGCCGCTGGGCGAGCACCACCTGGAGCGCTCCGACGCCCTCGTGGAGCTGCGGCTGCTGCCCGAGGCCGCGGACGCCGCGGCGCTGGCGCTGGAGGACTTCCGCCGCGGCGGGGTGTGGCTGCTGGCCGCCGAGGCGCAGGTGCGCGTGGCGCGCCTGGCGCTGCTGGGCGCCCCCGAGCGGGCCGAGGCCGCCGCCCGCGAGGCCGCGGAGCTGTTCGGGCGCCAGCGGCGCACCGCCTGGACGGCGTTCGCGCGCGGCGTGGAGGTGGTGGCGCGCACCGAGGCCGGGCGGCCCGGCGCCGCGGACCTGCCGGTGCTCGTGCGCGCCGCCCGGACCCTGGAGCGCGCCGGGATCGTCACCTGGGCCGCGGACGCCCACCTGGCCGCCGGGCGCCTGGCGGCCCTGCTCGGGCGCACCGGCACCGCGCTGGAGGCCCTGGAGCGCGCCGGCGGGCTCTGCGCGGACGGCCCCGCCCTGGTGCGCCTGAAGGGGCGCGTGGCCCGGGCGCGGGCGGCGCAGCTCACCGGCCGGCCCGGGGAGGTCCTGGCGCACTGCCGCGCGGGCCTGGCCGACCTGTCCCGGCACCGCGCGGCGCTGCCCACCGCGGAGCTGCGCGCCCGCGCCTCCGGCCACGGCGTGGAGCTGGGCCAGCTCGGGCTGGGGGCGCTGCTGCCCACCGCCTCCCCCGAGCGGGTCCTGCGCTGGCTGGAGCGCACCCGCGCCGCGGCCCTGCTGACCAGCGAGGCGCCCCGCACCGGCGGGACCGGGGCGGACCTGGCCCTGCTGCGCGGCGTGCACGCCGAGCTGGCCGCCGCGCGCGCCGGTGACGGCGCCGAACCGGCCGAGCTGCTGGAGCGGCAGAAGACCCTCGAGGAGCGGGTGCGGCGGGCCACCTGGGTGGACCCGGCCACGCACCCGCCGCCGGCGGCGGCACCGACCGCCGCGGAGCTGCGCCTGGCCCTGCAGGGCCGCGTCCTCGTCGAGTACGGCCGGCACCGCGGCGACCTGCTGGCGGTGCTCGTGGGGCCGCGGCGCTCGCGGACCGTCGCGCTGGGGCCCGCCGAGGCGCTGCGCGAGCCGTCCAGCAAGCTGCTGTTCGCGCTGCGCTCCCTGGCCCGCGACGGCGGCGCGCCCGCCCTGCTGGAGGCGCTGCGCGCCACCGCCGACGCGATGCGC
>NZ_JAAALM010000249.1 GCF_009906395.1 Kineococcus indalonis | reverse complement strand
GCACGGCGCGGGCCACCGTGGCGCGCGCCCCCGCCACGTCCCCGGCGCCCAGGAAGCGCCCCACCAGGGCCTGCGCGGCGATCGCCAGGGCGTCCAGCGCCAGCGCCGTGGTCGTCCACACGGTCGTGGCGACCTGGTGGGCGGCCAGGCCCGAGTCGCCCTGCGCGGCGGCCACGTACGTCGTCAGCAGCAGCGCCACCCGCAGCGTCAGGGTGCGCACCAGCAGCGGCACCCCCGCGCGGGCGCTGCGCAGCACCCCCAGCGGGTGCGGGCGCACCGGGGCGCCCGTGCGGCGCACCCCGCGCAGCACCACCACCGCCAGCACCACCGCCATCAGCACCTGCGTGGCGGCGGTGCCCGCCGCCGAGCCCGCGACGCCCAGGCCCAGCCCGTGCACGAGCAGCAGGTTCAGCGCGACGTTCAGCGCGGCACCGGCACCGGCCACCACCAGGGGCGTGCGCGTGTCCTGCAGGCCGCGCAGCACCCCGGTCGCCGCGAGCACCACGAGCATCCCCGGCAGCCCCCACAGGCTCACCCGCAGGTAGGTGAGCGCGAAGGGGCGCGCGGCCGCCGAGACCCCCAGGGCGTCGACCACCGGGCCGGCGGCGGCGTGCACGAGCACGGCGGTGACGACCCCCAGGCCCAGCGCCAGCCACACCCCGTCCACCCCGGCGGCCAGCGCCGAGCGGACGTCGCCGGCGCCCAGGCGGCGCGCGACGGCCGCGGTGGTGCCGTAGGCGAGGAAGACGAACAGGCTGACGGCCGTGCTGAGCACCGCGCCGGCCACGCCCAGCCCGGCCAGCGGCAGGGTGCCCAGGCGCCCCACGATCGCGGAGTCGGCCAGCAGGAACAGCGGCTCGGCCACCAGGGCGCCCAGCGCGGGCAGGGCCAACCGGACGATGTCGGCGTCGCGCGCGCCCACCTGGAGCAGCCCGACCGAACCGTTACCGGACCGAAACCCCACCGTCGCCCTCCCGTCGTCCGGGTGGATTTCTCCTCCACACCGCGTGCACAGCATCGTCGCAGGTCAGAGGCGGTGCGAGGCCCTCGGGGGGTGCAGATCCGCGAGTTGTCCCCAGGGTTGTCCACCCCCTGTGCACCACGACCCCCAGTTCGTCCACAGGTTGTCAACCGACCTGTGCACAGGCCCGTTTGACCGTGGGCGCCCCCGTGCGCGAAGGTGCCTGGACCGCGGTGTCGGAGCCTCCCGGTGGACCCCGGTGGACCCCGCTCGCCAGCGGTGGTGGTGCCGGTGGACGGCCGCTCCAGCGGCCCGTGGCCGGCTGTTCGGGGAAGAGGGGCGCGACAGCGTGACGACGTTCGACGACGCGCCGGCCCAGCGCAGCGGCTCCCGCGGCACGCGGCGCGGCGGCGACCGCGGGCCCGAGGTCGGCGGCGAGCAGTTCGACCGGATGCCCCCGCAGGACATCGCCGCCGAGCAGGGCGTGCTGGGCGGCATGATGCTCTCCAAGGACGCCATCGCCGACGTCGTGGAGGTCCTCAAGGGCCCCGACTTCTACCGCCCCGCCCACGAGCTGATCTACGAGGCGGTCCTCGACCTCTACTCGCGCGGCGAGCCCGCCGACCCCGTCACCGTCTCCGCGGAGCTGACCAACCGCAACGAGCTGGCCCGCGTCGGCGGCACCCCCTACCTGCACGACCTGATCTCCACGGTCCCCACCGCCGCCAACGCCGGCTTCTACGCCCGCATCGTGCGCGAGCGCTCCGTGCTGCGCCGCCTCGTCGAGGCCGGCACCCGCATCGTGCAGATGGGCTACGGCGCCGACGGCATGGACGTCGACGCCATCGTCAACGCCGCCCAGGCCGAGGTCTACTCCGTCACCGAGAAGCGCGTGAAGGAGGACTACGCCGTCCTCGGCGACGTCATCGAGGGCGCCATCGACGAGATCGAGGCCAGCTCCCACCGCGGCGAGGGCATGGTCGGCGTCCCCACCGGCTTCGCCGACCTCGACGGCCTCACCAACGGCCTGCACCCCGGCCAGATGATCGTCATCGCGGCCAGGCCCGCCGTCGGCAAGTCGACCCTGGGGCTGGACATCGCCCGCGCGGCCTCCATCAAGCACGGCCTGGCGTCGGTGATCTTCTCCCTGGAGATGGGGCGCAACGAGATCTCCATGCGCCTGCTGTCCGCCGAGGCGCGCATCCCGCTGCAGAACATGCGCAAGGGCACCATGCGCGAGGACGACTGGACGAAGCTGGCGCGCACCATGGGCTCGATCTCCGAGGCGCCGCTGTACATCGACGACTCGCCGAACATGTCGCTGATGGAGATCCGCTCCAAGTGCCGGCGGCTGAAGCAGCGCGCCGACCTCAAGCTCGTCATCGTCGACTACCTGCAGCTGATGACGTCGGGCAAGCGGGTGGAGAGCCGCCAGCAGGAGGTCTCGGAGTTCTCCCGCGCGCTGAAGCTGCTCGCCAAGGAGCTCGAGGTCCCCGTCATCGCGCTCTCGCAGCTGAACCGCGGGCCGGAGCAGCGCACCGACAAGAAGCCCCAGATGAGCGACCTGCGCGAGTCGGGCTGCCTGACCGCGGAGACCCGTGTCCTGCGGGCGGACACCGGCGCCGAGACGACGATGGAGGAGCTGTTCGCCCTCCAGGCGCGCGACGTGCCGGTGTGGGCGCTGGACGACTCCCTGCGCTACGTCCGCCGCCACCTCACCCACGTCTTCCCCACCGGTGTGAAGCCGGTGTTCCGGCTGCGCCTGGCCTCCGGCAAGGAGGTCCGCGCGACCGCGAACCACCCCTTCCTCACCTACGGCGGCTGGAAGCCGCTCGGGGAGATCGGCAGCGGTGACCGCCTCGCGGTGCCCCGTCACGTGCCGGGCCCGGAGCGCGTGGGCACCTGGGAGGACGACCGGGTCCTGCTCCTGGCGCACCTCCTGGGGGACGGCTCGTCCGTGCGCCGCCAGCCGCTGCGCTGTGCGAGCGTCGACGAGGCCAACCTCGCGGCGGTCACCGCGGCGGCGGCGTCGGCGTTCGGCATCACCGCGGTGCGCGACCAGCACCCCGCGGCGCGCTGCACCACGCTGCGCCTGCCCGCGCCGCACCCCCTGACCCGCGGACGGGGGAACCCGATCGCGGAGTGGCTCGACGACCTGGGCCTCCTCGGACTGCGCAGCCACGAGAAGTTCGTGCCCGCCGAGCTCTTCCACCTGCCCAAGCGGCAGATCGCCCTCTTCCTCCGCCACGTCTGGGCCACGGGCGGCTCCGTCACCGTCAACGCGGCCGGACGGGGTGGGCGCGTCCACTACGCCGCGACCAGCCGCCGCCTCGTGGACGACCTGTCGAGGCTGCTGCTGCGCTTCGGCATCTCCACGAGGGTGCGCCGAGCTGCCCCGAAGGCGTCCTACCGCCCCGGCTGGACGCTCGACGTCTCGGGCGTGGACGACCAGCGCCGCTTCCTGCAGGAGATCGGGGTGCACGGGGCCCGAGGTGCGTCCGCCGAGCGCCTGCTGCAGGTGGTCCGCGACCTCAGCGGCAACCCGAACGCGGACACCGTGCCGCGGCAGGTGTGGGACGACGTGCGGCGCGTCCTCGTGGAGAAGGGCACGACGCACCGGGAGCTCGCGGCGGCGCCGGGCACGCAGTCCCGCGGCAGCACGGTGCGGGAGCACGCGCCCTCCCGTGCCCGCCTCTCCCGGGTCGCCGAGGTGCTCGACGACGCCGACCTGGAGGTCACGGCCGTCAACGACGTCCTGTGGGACGAGGTCGTGGCGATCGAGCCGGACGGCGAGGAGCAGGTGTTCGACGCCACCGTCGCCGGTGGGCACAACTTCGTCGCCAACGGCATCGCGGTCCACAACTCCATCGAGCAGGACGCCGACATGGTGATCCTGCTGCACCGCGAGGACATGTACGAGAAGGAGTCCCCGCGCGCCGGTGAGGCGGACTTCATCGTCGCCAAGCACCGCAACGGCCCCACCGACACCATCACGGTGGCCTTCCAGGGCCACTACTCGCGCTTCGTGGACATGGCGACCTGACGCACCGCCCGCGCGCCGCGGCGGCACGGACCTGCCAGGACGGCACGGACCTGCCGGGTGCGCTCGGCGCGGGGCGGCGGGGCCCGTCGGCGTGGGAGCCTCCTGCCGTCGTCGACCGGTGGACCGCGCGCCGCTGCCCACCGGTCCGGCACCGACCGCAGAGCCGCCCCGTCCCGACCGGAAGGACCCCCGTGAGCGTCGCCGGCACGTGGAACCTGACCATCGCCACCCCCGTGGGGGAGCAGCGCACCACCGTGGAGCTCACCGGGGAGGGCGCCGACCTGCGGGGCGTGGCCCGCCTGGACGGCGGCGACGTCGCCCTGAAGGAGGTCGCCCTGCGCGGTGAGCGGCTGACCTGGAAGCACTCGATCACCCGGCCCCTGCGGCTGAGCATCGCGTTCGACGTGGTGGTGCGCGGCGACGAGATGGAGGGCAGCTCCAAGGCCGGGGTGTTCCCGAGGTCCCGGGTCACCGGCCGGCGCGTGGCGCCGGCGCAGCCGGTGCTCTGAGGCGGGTCGCGTGCCCGGCGGGGACACCGGCGGGGACACCGGCGGGGAGGGCGGGGAGGCCGTCTGCTGGCTGGAGCGCGTGTGCCCGGGGTGCGGGGCGCTGCGCGAGGGGCGCGAGGACGCGCCGTGCGCGGCGTGCGGCGCGCCGCCCGGCGCGACAGACTGATCCGACCGGGCCCGACGGAGAGCTGGGAGGACGACCGTGGTCGATCTGCGTGGTGCCGCCGAGGCGCACCTGGAGGCGGCCCGCGCCTCCGCCCACGGCCGCAGCGCCGAGCTGCTCGTGCACGACAACCGGCTGCGCCAGACGGTCATCGCCCTGACCGCGGGCAACCACCTCGGCGAGCACAACGCCCCGCACGCCGGGAGCCTGCACGTGCTCACCGGGCGGGTGCGCCTGGGCGGTGCCGCGGGCGCCGGGGACGTCGAGGTCGGCGGCGGCGAGCTCGTCGTGACCACCCACGAGCGCCAGAGCCTGGAGGCGCTGGAGGACTCGGTGTTCCTCTACACCACGGTGACGGGCCTGACCGCGGAGGACCGCGCCGTCTGAGCGGTCCGCTCAGCGGGTGGGCCCGTCAGCGGGCGGGTCGCCGCGCCACCAGCGCGGTGGTGTCGCCGTCCTCGTCGGTGGCGGTGCGCGCGTCCAGCCCCGCCGCCCGCGCGGCGCGCAGGGCCGCGGGCGCCTGCCGCTGCTCCACCTCCACCAGCAGGGCCCCGCCCGGGCGCAGCCAGCGCCCGGCCCCGGCGATGACGCGGCGCGCCACGTCCAGGCCGTCGGCGCCGCCGTCCAGCCCGGCCAGCGCCTCGTGCTCGCGCGCCTCGGGCGGCAGGAGCGCCACCTGCGCGCTGGGCACGTAGGGCACGTTCGCCACGACGACGGCGACCGCGCCGAGCAGGTGCCCGGGCAGCGCGTCGAACAGGTCGCCCTCGTGCACGTGCGCGCCGGGCAGGTTGGCGCGCGCGCACCGCACGGCGGCGGGGTCCAGGTCCGCGGCGTGCACGGTCAGGCCGGGCACGCGCGCCGTGAGCGCCGCCGCCAGCGCGCCGGTGCCGCAGCACAGGTCCACCAGCACGTCCCCGCCGCGCAGGTGCGCGGCGGCGAGGTCGACGAGCAGCTCGCTGCGGTGCCGCGGGACGAACACCCCGGGTTCGACGACCAGCCGCACCCCGCAGAAGCGCGCCCAGCCCAGGACGTGCTCGAGGGGTTCGCCGGCGACCCGGCGGGCGGTGAGCGCGTCCAGCTCGCGGGGGTCGGCGGTGGCGGCGCGCAGCAGGTCCGCCTCCCGCTCGGCGAACACGCACCCCGCGGCGCGCAGCCGCCGCACCAGCCCGTCGTCC
>NZ_JAAALM010000248.1 GCF_009906395.1 Kineococcus indalonis | reverse complement strand
CCCGCCGGCCGGGCGCGAGGTCGTCCACCCCCGCCCCGACGGCCTCGACGGTGCCGGCGCCCTCGTGCCCGAGCACCACCGGCAGCGGGCAGGGGATGTCCCCGGCCATGTAGTGCAGCTCGGTGTGGCACACCCCCGCCGCCTCGACGCGCACGAGCACCTCGCCGGGGCCGGGGTCGGCCAGGTCCACCTCCTCCACGCGCACCGGCGTGCCCGGCGCGCGCAGGACCGCGGCCCTCACGCCGCGCCCTCGTCCCCCGCACGCCCCACGTACCAGTCCTCCGGGCCGTTCTCGCGCAGCGCGACGAACACGTCGTCGGGACGCACCCCGGCGGCCTCCAGGTGGCGGGCCAGCGCGGCGAACGCGGCCCGCTTGACCTCCACGGGGTAGCCGCGCACCAGCAGCACCTCGACGAACACCGGTTCGCGGCGGGTGCCGCCCATGAAGTGCGGGTCGAAGGAGAACGACTCCGCCGCCGCCGCGCGCAGCAGCTGGAAGCGGTCCTCCGCGGGCATCCCCAGGCCCTCCACCAGCCCGGCGTGCACCGCGTCGCCGATCGCCCGGCGCCGCTCGCGCGGGGTCGTCTCGGGCAGGTCGATGCGCACCAGCGGCATCAGGCCCACACCTCCTTCGCCACGCGCACGTCGGCGCGGGTGCGGGCGGACTCGGCCACCGCCAGCGCGATCGCGTGGTCCTGGCAGGCCTGCGCCAGCGGGTACGGCTCGGGGCCCTCCCCGCGCGCCCACGCGCCGGTGTCGGCGAGGATCTGCGCCACGGCCACGTCGTCCTCGGACATGCGGGTGCCGGCCCAGGCGTTGCGGTACACCACGCGCCCGTCGAAGGCGACGGTGTCCAGGTCCACGCCCTCGAGGTTCATGTCGATGCCGCGCCGGCGGTAGGACAGGTGCGAGGTGACGGGGCTGGTGGGGTCGACCATGCGGGTGACCGCGTCGTCGACGATCTCGCCGGTGGAGCCGCGCACCACGATCCGCCGCGCGCGCAGCGGGTTCCACCACTGGTTGTCGGTGAAGTCGTACAGGGCGCTGCGGCCGTCGCCGAAGTCCAGCGTGGCCAGGGTGGTGGTGCGCGGCTCGGGCACCGCGGCGGTGTCCCAGCCGCCGAAGCTCAGCGGGTCCACCAGCGGCGCGCGGAACTCCCGGGCGTCCACGACGACCTCCTCGAACCCCGTGCCCAGCAGCCCGCGCACCAGCGAGACCGCGTGGTACATGTGCGTGGAGGAGACCTGCACCGACGTCGGCTCGCCGATGACGCCCTCGCGCACGAGGGCCAACCGGGAGGCGTGCCCGGGCATCAGCAGGTACTGCTCGGCCACCTGCACCAGGCCGGAGGCGCCGACGTCCTGCCACAGCGAGCGCAGCCCCTCCAGGTCCGGGGCCGGCGGCGTCTCGGCCAGCACCGGGACCCCCTGCGCGACGAGCTCGCGCACGGTCACCGGCATCTGCCCCCAGGGCACCGAGGCGACGACGAAGTCGGGGCGCCCGGCGGCCAGGAGCTCGTGCACCGTGCGGTGGGTGGGCACGCCCCACGCGGCGGCGACCTCCCGCCCGCGCTCGGCGGTGCGGGTGACGACCCCGGCGATCCGCAGCCGGTCGGGGGCCGCCTGCGCCAGGCGGGCGAAGAACTCCGAGCGCCAGCCGCTGCCGACGAGCCCGAAGGTGGTGGGGGCGGGGGTGCTGCTCATCGAAGCCAGTGCTCCTCATCGGGGACGAGACCGGCGAGCTCGGTCCACAGCTCGCCGGGGACGGGGGTGGCGGCCAGCGCCAGGGTCTGGTCCAGCCGCTCGGGGCGCGCGGAGCCCACCACGGTGGAGGTGATGCGCGGCTCGCGCAGGGAGTCCTGCAGCGCCGCGGCCGCCAGCGGAACGCCGTGCCGGGCGCAGGCGGCCTCGATCGCGGCGGCAGCGGCGAGCACCGCGCGGGAGGCCGGGGCGTAGCAGTAGCGCGGCACGGCGGCCGGGCCCTTGGCCAGGATGCCGCCGCCGAAGGGGGCGCCGTTGAGGAACGCCACGCCCGCGGCGGCGCAGTCGTCCAGCAGCGGCCCGGCGGAGCGGTCCAGCAGCGTCCAGCGGTTGTGGTTGAGCACCACCTCGAAGGCGCCGGTGCCCACGAACCGGCGCAGCAGCTCCACGTCACCGCCGGCCACGCCGAGGTGGCCGACGACGCCCTCGGCGACCAGCTCGCGCATGACGTCCACCGGCCCGCCGGGGGCGGTGGCCGCCTCGAACCCGATGCGCTCGGGGTCGTGCAGGTGCAGCAGCGGCAGGTGGTCCACGCCCAGGCGCCCCAGGCTCTCGCGCACCGACTCGCGCACCCGCGGGCCGTCGAAGGGGCCGCCGTCCACCGGGTCGACCTTCGTGGCCAGCAGCACGCCCGGCGGGACCCCGCCGATCTCGCGCAGCACCGCGCCCAACCGGCGCTCGGAGGAGCCGTAGCCGTTGGAGGTGTCCACCAGGTCCAGCGGGCCGGCGAACGCGCGCCGGGCCGCGGCCAGGGCCTGCTCCTCGGGCACCGGCGCGTACACGCCCATGTCGCCCAGCTCGGCGGTGCCCACGCCCAGGGCCGTGACGGAGAACCCGGTGCGCCCCAGCGGCCGGCGGGCCAGCACGTCCACGCCCGCGCTCACGCCTTCACCGCCCCGGCGGTCAGGCCGGCGACGAACCAGCGCTGGAACACCACGTAGGCCACCACCATGGGCAGCGCGGACAGCGTCATCGCCGCGGTCAGCGCCGGCCAGTTCGTGGCGTACTGCCCGATGAGGGAGTTCGCGACCGGCTGGATCGGGCGGTTCGCCGGCTCGGAGATCAGCGCGCTGGCGAACAGCAGCTCGTTCCACACGTTGATCATCTGGAAGATCGCCACGGTGGCGATGCCGGGGGCGGCCAGCGGCAGCATCACCCGGCGGAAGATCTGCACCTCGCTGGCCCCGTCCAGGCGCGCGGCCTCGCTCAGCTCGTGCGGCAGGGCGTCGAAGAACGTCCGCATGAGGAACAGGGAGAAGGACACCCCGCCGGCGGTGTAGACGAGGATCAGGCCCAGCCGGCTGCCCAGCAGCCCGAACGACTGCAGCTCCAGGTAGATCGGGATGAGCGTGGCCACGCCCGGCAGGAACAGCGCGCTGGTCACCACGAAGAACAGCAGCTGCCGCCCGGTGAAGCCGATGCGGGAGAACGCGTAGCCGGCCAGCGTGGCGGCCGCGATGGTCAGTGCCAGCGTCGTGCCGGTGATGAGGACGCTGTTGAAGAAGTTGCGCCAGATCTGCAGCTCGTTCCACGCGAAGTCGTAGCCGACCGCGGTGAACTCGTCGGGGATCAGCGGGCCGGTGAAGGCCGTGGCCTGCGGGCGGATCGAGGTGAACAGCATGTACAGCAGCGGGCCCACCGCCGCGGCGGAGACCACCACCATCACCGCGTGCCACAGGCCGAGCCTGAGCACCGAGCGGGCGCTGCGCGCGGGGCGCTGCACCTTCAGCGGCACCGGCCGCGGGGCCGTCGTCGCGCTCACACCTCCCCCTTCCTGAACCGGTAGAGCAGCAGCGTCGCCACGCCGGCGACGAGGAACACGACCACGCTGATCGCCGAGCCGTACCCGTACGAGGGCACCCCGCCGGTGGAGGAGCCGAAGGTCAGCAGGTAGGTGTAGGTGCTCAGCGACTCCGAGGCGTGCAGCGGGCCGCCGCTGGACATCACGAAGTTGAGGTCGAACAGCTTCAGGCCGTTGAGGACGTTGAGCATGACGACGACCTCCACCACCGGGCGCAGCATGGGGATCGTGATGCTCCACGCCTCGCGGAACGCCCCGGCGCCGTCGATGCGCGCGCTCTCGGTGATGGAGGTGTCGATGTTGCCCAGCGCCGCGTAGAAGATGAGCATGAACAGCCCCGTGGACTGCCACAGCGACACCGCCATGATGGTCGGCAGCACGGTGGCGGTGTCGCCCAGCCACTCGTGCTGCAGCGAACCCAGGCCCACCGCCTCCAGCACGCGGTTGAACGCGCCGAACACCGGCGTCAGGCCGATCCGCCACAGCAGGCCGGTGACGGTCAGCGAGACCGCCGCGGGCAGGAACACCAGGGTGCGGTAGACCACGGCGCTGCGCCGCGGGCCGGCGTGCACGACCAGCGCCAGCGCCAGGGCCAGCACGGTGTGCAGGACGGTGGTGACGACGGTGTACACCACCGTCACCCACGCGGCCTGCCGGAAGATCGGGTCGGTGAGCATGACGCCGTAGTTGTGCAGCCCAGCGAAGGAGGAGCCGCCGAAGCCGTCCGAGCGGGTCAGCGACAACCAGAACGTGCGCAGGACGGGGTAGGCGATGAAGACCCCGAAGAACAGCAGCGCGGGGGCGACGAACGCCAGGCCGGTGGGCGTGGACCAGCCGGTCAGCGGCCGCGGGCGCCGGCGCCCGCGGCGCGGGCCGGCCCCGACCCGCGCCGCGGGCGCCGGGGGAGTGGTCGTGGTCACGGTCCCCACCCGGTCAGATCTTCCGGGACTGCACGACGGCGGCCTCGATGTCCTTCGCGGCCTGCTGCGGGGTGGCCGAGCCGTTGACGACCGAGACGACGCCGTTGGTCACCGCGTCCAGCGAGCCCTTGCCGAAGAGGATGTGGGGGGCGCCCTCGCCGTCCAGCAGCCAGGAGGTCATCGTCTTGATGTCCTCACTGGTCACGCCCTCGGCGGCCGCGCGCGTGCTGGGCATGGAGAACGTGTCGTTCATCATCGCCAGGTAGCGCTCGGGGTCGTACAGGTACTTCAGGAAGTCCGCGGCAGCCTCCTGGTTCTCCGAGCGCGAGCTGATCGCCCAGGTGTAGCCGGCCTGGTTGGCGCACCAGTGCTTGCCGCCCGGGCGCGTCGTGGGCGTCTTGGCGATGGCGTACTGCGTGAGGAACTCCGGCGGGGCGGTGGTCTGCAGGGACGGCGGGAAGAACGAGCCGGTGAACAGCATCGCGGCGCGCCCGTTGGTGAACGTGCCGTTGGCGGTGTCGCTGTCGGTGGCCAGGACGCCCTCGGCGAACACCCCGGCCTCGCGCAGCTGCTGCACCACCGTCAGCGCCTGCACCACCGGCTCGCTGTCCCAGCTGACCCCGTCGGCGGTGTGGGCGTCCAGGTCCAGCACCACCTGCGGGTCGTCGGTGATCTGGGTGATGATCGGCAGCACGAAGTCGGACAGCTGGTTCGAGGGGGTGCCCTGGATGGACATGGGCACGAAGCCGGCGGCGTTGACGGCCGGCGCCATCGCGGCCAGCTCGTCCCACGTCTGCGGCGGCTGCAGCCCCAGCTGGTCCATGATCGTGGTGTTGTAGAACAGGCCGAAGGTCTGCGCGGCCCAGCCGACGGCGTACTGCCCGTCCTCCCAGACGTTCTCGTCGTTGGTGGAGGGGAAGAACCCGTCGAGGAAGTCGGTGCCCAGCGCCTCGCGCAGGTCCACGATGCGCCCGGCCTCGCCCAGGGCCAGGGTGGAGACCAGCGGCATGAAGAGGTCCGCCTCGTCCTGCGCGGCCAGCGCCGCCTGCAGGGAGGGGGCGTAGTTGGCGAAGCTCCAGTAGCGCGGCTGCACCGTCACGTTCGGGTGGAGCTGCTTGTACTCCGCGGCGGCCGCGGCGAAGGCGTCCTCGAACTCCGAGGCCCACGTCCACAGCCCCAGGGTGATCTCGCCGTCGCCACCGCCACCGCCGCCGGACCCGCACGAGGCCAGCGCCGGCGCGGCGCCGGCGGCCGCGCCCATGGCCAGCAGGCCGCGGCGGCTGATGCGCCGGTGGGGGGTCGGGAAGGTCTCGTGCACGGTGTCCTCCGTCGGGGTGAGGGGTGCGCCGGCGCTGCGGTGCGCCGGGGGC
>NZ_JAAALM010000247.1 GCF_009906395.1 Kineococcus indalonis | reverse complement strand
GGGGCGCGCCCGGCCAGGTCCCGGACTCCGGCGCCCGGCGCGTGCCCGCCCCCGTCCGCGAGCGGCGCCCGGCGCTGCTGGCCCTGGGCCTGGTCCTCGTCCTGGGCGGCGCGCTGGGCAGCGCGCTGGTGGTGCACCGCAGCGGCGACCGCGTCGACGTGCTCGTCGCCCGCCACGACGTCGAGCCCGGTGAGCGCATCGAGGCCGAGGACCTGCGGGTGGCGCGCGTGGCCGCCGACGGCGCCGCCGTCGTGCCGGCCGCCGCCCTGGACAACTTCGTGGGCACCCACGCCACCACGCGGATCCCCGCGGACACCCTGGTGAACCGGACGATGTTCCTGGCGGGCGGCACGGTGCCCGCCGACGCGGCCGTGGTCGGCGTGGTCCTCGGCGCCGAGCAGCGGCCCAGCGGCGCGCTGCGCGCCGGCGACGTGGTGCGCGCCTACCTGGTCGCCGAGGACGGCGGGGCCACGGTCACCGGCGACCCCGCCGGCACGGTCCTGCTGGCCGCGGCCCGCGTGGTCGACGCCGGCGGGCAGGGCGCCTCCGGCGCGGACGCGGTGTCCCTGCTGGTGCCGGCGCAGCGCTCCGCGGCCGTGGTCGCCGCGGCCGCGGCCGGTCAGGTGGCCGTCGCGCGCGTGGCCGACGGCACCCGCCCCGACGTCGACCTGACGCGGGGGTGAGCGGTGGCCCTGCTGTCCTTCCTGTCCGCCAAGGGCTCCCCGGGCGCGACGACCGCGGCGCTGCTGACGGCCGCGCTGTGGCCGCGCGACGTCCTCGTCCTGGACGCCGACCCCGCCGGCGGTGACGTCGCCTCCCGCCTGCCCGCCGCCGACGGCGGCATCCTGGACGCCGAGCGCGGCCTGCTGCCGCTGCTGACCTCGGCGCGCCGCGGGCTGCAGCCGCAGCAGCTGCTCGCCGAGGCCCAGCGGGCGGCCGGCGGGACGGCCGTCGTGTGCGGGCTGACGCGCCCGCAGCAGGCCGGCGCCGCCGCCGGCAGCTGGCCGGCGCTGGCCGGTGCGGCCGCGCAGCTGGGCGCGGCGGGCACGGACGTCGTCGTCGACGCCGGGCGCGTGACCACCGAGCCGGTGCACCTGCCGCTGCTGCGCGAGTCGGACGTGCTCGTCCTCGTCGTGCGCGACGACGTCACCTCCGTGCTGCACGCCCGCCGGTGCCTGCCCTGGCTGGCGACGTCGCTGCGCCGCGCCGACGGCCTGCAGCCGCGCACCGGCGTCCTCGTCGTCGGCGACGCGCGCCGCGGCGACGGCGACGAGGCCGCCGAGCTGCTGCGCGGCACCGGCCGCGAGGTGGAGGACTTCGGCCGCCTGCCGCTGGACCCCGCCGGTGCGCGCGTGTTCGACGGCGCGCGCACCGCCCGCCCGGAGCGCACCGCGCTGGTGCGCGCCGGGCGGGGCGTCGTGGCGACGCTGGCGGGCGCCGTCGCCGGCGAGCACCGGAGGGCCTCGTGAACCAGGACACCCCGACCTTCACCCCGACCTTCACCCCGACCACCGCGCCGACCACCGCGCCGCCCACCGCGCCGACCGGGTCCCCGGCCGCGCAGGTGCCCGCGCCCCGCCGCGCCGCCGGCGCCGCGGGCGTGGACCACGACCTGGTGCGCCGCCTGCGCACCCGGGTCGCCGACCGCCTCTCCGCGCAGCGCCGCCGCGACGACGCCGCCGGCCGGGCGCCGATGTCCAGCGCCGACGAGCGCCAGTTCGCGCGCTCGCTGGTGGTGCAGGTGCTGGAGGACCACGCCCGCGGCGAGGTCGAGGCGGGCCGTGCGCCGCTGACGCCCACCGCGGAGGAGGCGGTGGCCGCGGCGATCGGCGCGGCGCTGTTCGGCGTGGGCCGCCTGCAGCCGCTGCTGGAGGACCCCGACGTGGAGAACATCGACGTCAACGGGTGCGACCGCGTGTTCGTCAGCTACGCCGACGGCCGCGAGGAGCTGCACGAGCCGGTCGCCGAGTCCGACGAGGACCTCGTGGAGCTGGTGCAGGTGCTGGCGGCGAACGTCGGGCTGACCAGCCGGCCGTTCGACGCGGCGAACCCCCAGCTGGACCTGCGCCTGCCGGACGGCTCGCGCCTGTCGGCGGTGATGGGGGTGTGCCAGCGCCCGGCGCTGAGCATCCGCCGCGCCCGCCTGGCCCGGGCGACCCTGGCGGACCTGGTGGCCGCGGGCACGATGAGCGAGGACCTGGCGCGCTTCCTGCGCGCCGCCGTGCGCGCCCGCAAGAACATCATGATCGCCGGGTCGACGAACTCGGGCAAGACGACGCTGCTGCGGGCCCTGGCCGCGGAGATCCCGCCCCACGAGCGGCTCATCACGGTCGAGCGGGCCCTGGAGCTCGGGCTGGACCAGCACGTGGAGGCCCACCCGAACGCCGTCGCGTTCGAGGAGCGGCTGCCGAACTCCGAGGGGGTCGGCGGGGTGGGCATGGCCGAGCTGGTGCGCCGCTCGCTGCGCATGAACCCCAGCCGCGTCATCGTCGGGGAGGTCCTCGGCGACGAGATCGTCACGATGCTCAACGCGATGAGCCAGGGCAACGACGGCTCGCTGTCGACGATCCACGCGAACTCCTCCGCCGAGGTGTTCAACCGCATCGCCACGTACGCGCTGCAGGCCCAGGAGCACCTGCCGGTGGAGGCCAGCCACATGCTCATCGCGGGCGCGGTGGACTTCGTGGTGTTCCTGGCCAAGCAGAACACCCACCACACCGGCGGCGGGCTGCGGCGCACCGTCACCAGCGTGCGCGAGGTGACCGGCGTGGACGGGCGGGTGCTGTCCTCGGAGGTGTTCGTGGCCGGCCCCGACGGCGTCGCCCGCGCGCACGCGCCGCTGCAGCGCGCCGCGGACCTGGAGGCGGCCGGCTGGTCCGCGCCCGTACTGGACCGGTGGGGCGCGTGAGCGGCCCGTTCGCCGGCGCACCGGCGCCGGAGGTGCTCGCGGCGCTGACCGCGGGCACCGCCGGTGCCGGTGCGCTGCTGGTGCTCGCCGGGGCGGTGGGCCGCGCGCCCGGGCCCTCGGTCCGGCCGCCGTGGCGCCGGCGCCCGCCGCACCTCAGCCGCCACCTGCTGCTCAGCGCCGGCGCCGGGCTGCTGGCCCTGGTCCTGACCCGCTGGCTGGTGGCGGGGATCGGCATCGGCCTGCTGGTGGCCTCCTGGGAGAAGCTGTTCGGGGCGGGCGCCGAGGCGGGCCGCGGCATCGCGCGCCTGGAGGCGCTGGCGACGTGGACGGAGTCGCTGCGCGACACCATCGCCGGCGCCATCGGCCTGGAGCAGGCCGTCCCGGCGACGGCGGCGACGTCCGCGCCGGTGCTGCGCCCCTCGCTGAACCTGCTGGTGGACCGGCTGCGCATCCGCGAGCCGCTCGCCGAGGCCCTGGTGCGCTTCGCCGACGACGTGGACGACCCCAGCGCCGACGTGGTGTGCGCGGCACTGGTGCTCAACGCCCGCCTGCGCGGCCCGGGGCTGCGCGACGTGCTGACGGCGCTGGCCGCCTCCACCCGCGAGGAGCTGGACGTGCGCCGGCGCATCGAGGCCAGCCGGCGCAGCATCCGCCGCAGCGTGCAGATCGTCCTGGCCATCGTGCTGGGCGTCATGGGTCTGCTGGCGGTGTTCAACCGCCCGTACGTGGCGCCGTACTCCTCCCTCACCGGGCAGCTGGCGCTGGTGGTGGTCGGCACCGTGCTGGTGGTGGCCCTGCTGTGGCTGCGCCGCCTGGCCCGGGTGGAGACCCACGAGCGGTTCCTGGCCGCCGGCGCGGGGGCGGGCCGGTGAGCGCCGCCCTGCTGACCGGTGCGGCGCTGGGGGCGGGGGTGCTGCTGCTCCTGGCCGCGCTGCTGCGCCCGCGCCCGTCGCTGGCCGTGCAGGTCGCCCGCCACGACGGCCTGCGCAGGTCCTCGCGCCGGCGCCTGCTCAGCGCCGCGGAGGCCGCGGCCTCCGCGGCGCCGGACCGGGGGCCGTTCGGGCTGACGCACGCCACCGGGCACCTGGTGCGCTCGCTGGGGGACCGGCTGGAGGTGCTCAGCAGCGAGCGCGGCTGGCGCCTGCGGCGCACCCGGGCGGACCTGGCCGTGCTGGGCCGCGGCACGGGGGAGTTCCTGGCCACGAAGGTGGTGGCCGGGCTGCTCCTGCTGCTGCTGGCGCCGGTGTGCTGGGGGATCCTGCTGCTGTTCGGGGTGCCGCTGCCCGGCGGGGTCCCGCTGTCGCTGGCCCTGGTGCTCGGCGGCCTGGGTCTCGTCGTGCCCGACCTGGCGCTGCGCTCGGACGCCGCGCGCCGGCGCCGCGACTTCCGCCGCGTCGTGGGGGTGTTCTGCGACCTGGTGGCGATGAACCTCGCCGGCGGCCGCGGCCTGCCCGAGGCGCTGCTCAGCTCCGCTTCCGTCAGCGACTACTGGGCGCTGGTGCGCATCCGCCAGGCCCTGGCGAACGCGCGGCTGCTGGGGGAGAACCCCTGGGAGGCCCTGGGGCGCCTGGGCGAGGAGCTGGCCGTGGCCGAGCTCACCGACCTGGCCGGCGCGCTGGTGCTCGCCGCGGACGACGGCGCGAAGATCCGCGCGTCGCTGGCGGCGCGCGCCGCGACGGTGCGCCGGCGCGACATGGCCGACGTGGAGGGCGAGGCGGGCGAGAAGTCGCAGTCGATGCTCATCGCCCAGCTGCTGCTGTGCACCGCGTTCATGGTCTTCCTGGCGTTCCCCGCCGTCTCGAACCTGCTCGGCCGGTCCTGACCCGGCCGTGCACCGATCCTGCTGAAGCACAAGGAGAAAGCCGTGTCCTCGAACACCACCGTCTTCGCCCGCACGCGTTCCGCGCTCGCCGTCCGCGCCCGCCGCGCGGCCGCCCGCGGGCGCGACAGCGGCGCCTCGGCCCTGGAGTGGGCGATCATCGCCGCGGTCGTGGTGGTGGCCGCCTCCGTCATCGGCGGGGTCGTCTTCAACATCGTGCAGTCCAAGGGCAACGACCTGCAGGAGTGCGCGAACGTCGCGGTCGGTTCCGCCTGCGCCGGCGGGGTGGCCTCCGGGGGCACCACCAGGTGAGGCGGCGCGAGGAGGGTTCCGCGGCGCTGGAGCTGGCGTTCATCGCCCCCGTGTTCCTGCTGCTGGTGTTCTTCGCCATCCAGGTGGGGTTGTGGGCCTACGGGCGTTCGGTGGCGCTGGAGGCGGCGCGCGAGGGCGTCGCCCAGCTGCGGGTGCTGCCCGACCAGCAGTCCGTCGACGCCGACCAGCCGGCGGTGGAGGAGCACGTGCGCCGCTTCGCCGCCACCCTGGGGCGCGAGTCGCTGCTGGAGCCCAGCGTGCGCACCACGTGGCAGCCGCAGGAGCGCACGGTGGGCGTGGAGGTCTCCGGCCGGGTGATCAGCCTGGTGCCCGGCCTGGACCTGAGGACCACCCAGCGCGCCGCCGGCACCCTGGAGCGCTTCCGGGGGGCCAGGTGAGGCCCCGCGCGGCAGGAACCGGCCGCGCGTGCACCGACCGCGGCAGCGTGGCGCTGGAGTTCACCCTCGTCGCACCGGTCCTGCTGCTGCTGGTCGCGCTGCTGCTGGCGTACGCGCGCGTCGCGCAGGTGTCCGCCACGCTGGACGCCGGTGTGCGCGACGCCGCCCGCTCGGCCACCCAGTCCCGTTCCGCGAGCGCGGCGCACCAGCGCGCCGGCGAGGTCATCAGGACCTCCGTCGGCCCGGGGGACTGCGCGGACTCCCTCACCGTGGACGAGATCGCCCCGCTGGTGCCGGGCACCGCGGTGACCGTCACCGCCCGCTGCACGTACTCCGTGGCCGACCTCGGCCTGCCCGGCCTGCCCGGCAGCCTCACCGTCCGCTCCTCCTTCTCCAGCCCCCTCGACCCCAACCGGGAGG
>NZ_JAAALM010000246.1 GCF_009906395.1 Kineococcus indalonis | reverse complement strand
GGCCGGCTCCGGGGCCGCGGCGCAGCGGGTGCTCACCGCCGCGACGGCCACCGCCGTGCCCGGGGCCCTCGTCGTCGGCTACGCCGAGACCGCCACCGGCCTGGGCCACGCCGTCGCCGACGCCCTGGGCGCCGCCTGCCTGCACTCCACCCGCCGCGCGGTGCCCGGCGCCGTCGGGTACGCCGGCTTCGAGGAGGAGCACTCCCACGCCACCGGCCACCAGCTGCTGCCCGCGCACCCGGCCGTGCTGGCGCGGCTGGCGGACCCGGCCGCGCCGCTGGTCCTCGTCGACGACGAGCTGTCCACCGGCCGCACCGTGGCGAACACGCTGCGGGCGCTGCACGCGATCACCGCGCGCGAGCGCTACGTGGTCGCCGGGCTGGTGGACGTGCGCTCGGCGGCCGACCGCGAGCGCCTGGACGCCCTGGCCGTCGAGCTCGGCGCCCGCGTGGACGTCGTGGCGCTGGCCGCCGGGACGGTGCACCTGCCCGACGGCGTGCTCGAGCGGGGGGCGGCGCTGGCGGCGCGCACCGCGCCCGTGGTGCCGCGCGCGCTGCCCGCGCCCGGCGCGGCGCAGGTGGGGGTGGCGGTGCCGTGGCCGGCGCACGTGCCCACCACCGCCCGCTTCGGCACGCCCCCCGGGCACGCCGGCGCCGCCGGCGCCGCGGCGGCCGCCGCCGCCGACGCGCTCGCCGCGCGGGTGGGCGGTGACGTGCTGGTGCTGGCCAGCGAGGAGCTGATGCACGCGCCGCTGCTGCTGGCGCGCGAGCTGGCCGGGCGGCTGCCGGGGGAGGTGCGCTTCTCCTCCACGACGCGCTCGCCGGTCCTGGCCGTGGACGCCGAGGGCTGCGCGGTGCGCTCCTCGGTGGCCTTCACCAGCCACGACCCGGCCGTGGACGGCGCCGGCGTGCGCTACGCCCACAACGCCGACCGCGCCGCGGCCGGGGCAGCGCCCTGGGACGCGCTCGTGCTCGTCGTGGACTCCGCCTCCGACCCCGCCGCGCTGCACGCCCCCCACGGGGCGCTGGCGGCGCTCGCCCCGCTGGCCGGGCGCGTGCACCTGGTGACCCTGCCCGCCGACGTCTGGAGCGCGACCCCGTGACCACCGTCCCGCCCGGGCCGCTGCCCGGCCCGCTGCGAGGCCCGGCGTTCTCCAGCTACGCCGCCGACGAGGTCGGCTGGCTGCTCACCGACCTGTCCGGCGTGCCGCTGGAGGCGCCGGCCGAGGAGCGCGAGGAGGCCGTGCAGTCCGGCGGCGCCCACTACGCCGAGTCGCTGCCGGTGGAGTACCTGCCCGGCGCGCAGTACGGCGCGCTGTTCGAGGCGGCCCTGCGCCGCAGCGCCCGCCGCGTCGCCCTGGGCGTCGCGGTGGTCGCCGAGCTGCTGCGCGCCGAGCGCGGCGAGGACCTGGTGCTGGCCTCGCTGGCGCGCGCGGGCACGCCCGTGGGGGTGCTGCTGCGCCGCTGGGCGGCGCGCTCGGGCGCGCGCTGGCCGCACTACGCGGTCTCCATCGTGCGCGGCCGCGGCCTGGACCCCGTGGCGCTGCGCTGGCTGGCGGCGCACCACGACCCCGATCGGGTGGTGTTCGTCGACGCCTGGACCGGCAAGGGCGCCATCGCCCGCGAGCTGGCCGCCGCGCTGGGCGCCGCCGGCGCGCGCGGCTTCCGCGCGGAGCTGGCGGTGCTGACCGACCCGGGCTCGTGCGTGCGCACCTTCGGCAGCCGCGCGGACTACCTGGTGCCCTCGGCGTGCCTGAACTCCACCGTCTCCGGCCTGGTCAGCCGCACCGTGCTCAACGACCGGCTCATCGGCCCGGACCGCTTCCACGGCGCGAAGTTCTACGCGGACCTGGCCGCCGCGGACGTCTCGCGCCGGTTCCTGGACGTCGTGAGCGGCTGCTTCGACGAGGTGGCCGCCGACGTCCCGGCCGCGATGGCGGCGGTGCGCGCCGGCGACCGCACCCCCACGTTCGCCGGGTGGGCGCAGGTGGAGGAGGTCTCCGCGGAGTTCGGCATCGGCGACGTGAACCTCGTCAAGCCCGGGGTGGGGGAGACCACCCGGGTGCTGCTGCGGCGGGTGCCGTGGCGGGTGCTGGTGCGCCCGCCGGCGGAGCTGGAGCACCCCGACGACCTCGCGCACCTGCACCTGCTGGCCCAGCAGCGCGGGGTGCCCGTGCAGGAGGTGCCCGGCCTGGCGTACAGCGCGATCGGCCTGATCCACCCCCGCTTCACGCGCGGCGCCACCGGCGCCGACGGGCGCGCCGCGCAGGGGGTGGCCCGGTGAGCGCCGCGGCGCCGGCGACCGCGGCCACCGCGGACGCCGTGACGGCCGCGGCCCCGCGCCTGCTGGCGGCCAGCGACCTGGACCAGACGCTGGTGTTCTCCGAGCGCTCCGCCGCGCGCGCGGTGACGGGCCTGGTGCCGGTGGAGGAGTACCAGGGGCGCACGATCTCCTGGGTGACGCCGGCGGCGTGGGAGCTGCTGGGCGAGCTGGTGGCCTCGGGGGCGTTCGTGCCGGCGACCACCCGCACCGCCGAGCAGTACCGCCGCATCCGCTGGCCGCACCGGCCCCCGCACCTGGCGGTGTGCGCCAACGGCGCCACGGTCCTCGTCGACGGCGAGCCGGACGCGCGCTGGAGCGCGCGGGTGCGCGCCCGGCTCGACGGGTGCGCACCGCTGGAGCGCGTGCACGCCGAGGTGGCGCGCGTCGTGGCCGCCGCGCGCGCGGCGGTGCCCGGATCGGCCGAGCCCGCGGTGCGCGACGTGCCGGGGGCGTTCTGCTACGCGGTGCTGCGCGAGGGGCAGCGCCCGGCGCTGGAGGGCCCGCTGCTGGGGGACCTGACGGTCCTGCTGGACGGCTGGGGGTACGCCGTGTCCCTGCAGGGCCGCAAGCTGTACGCGGTGCCGCGGCCGCTGACGAAGTCGGCGGCGGTGGCCGAGGTGGCCCGCCGCGGCGGGTACGACGGCTTCGTCGCGGCCGGCGACTCGCTGCTGGACGTGGACCTGCTCGTGGCCGCCCGCGCCGCGGTGCGCCCCGGGCACGGGGAGCTGTTCCGCACCGGCTGGGAGCACCCCCGGGTGCGGCTGCTGGCCTCGCGCGGCGCGGCGGCGGGGGAGGAGACCGCCCGCTGGCTGCTGGCGGCCCTGGCCCCGCCGGCACGAGGGGCGGCTCAGAAGGAGTGCTCGGGCCCGGGGAACGTCCCGTCGCGCACGTCCTCGGCGTAGGCGCGCGCCGCCTCGCCCAGCGCGGCGCGCAGGTCCGCGTACTTCTTGACGAACCGCGCGGTGCGCTCGGACAGCCCCGCGAAGTCCTGCCACACCAGCACCTGCGCGTCGCACCCGGCGCCCGCGCCGATGCCGACGGTGGGGATCGCCAGGGTGCGCGTGACCTGCTCGGCCACCTCGGCGGGCACCATCTCCAGCACCACCGAGAACGCCCCGGCCCGCTCGACCGCGCGCGCGTCCGCCACGAGCGCCTCGGCGGCGTCGCCGCGGCCCTGCACCCGGTACCCGCCCAGCGCGTGCTCGGCCTGCGGGGTGAAGCCCACGTGCGCCATGACCGGCACGCCGGCGTCCACCAGGGCCCGCACCCGCGCGGCGCTGCGCACCCCGCCCTCCAGCTTCACCGCGTGCGCGCCGCCCTCCTTCAGCAGCCGCACCCCCGAGGCCACCGCCAGCTCGTCGGAGGCCTCGTAGGTGCCGAACGGCAGGTCCGCCACCACCAGGGCGTGCGGTGCGCCGCGCACCACCGCGCGCACCATCGGCAGCATGTCCTCCAGCGTGATGCCCAGCGTGCTGGGCAGGCCGAGCACCGTGTTCGCCGCGGAGTCGCCCACCAGCAGCACGGGCACGCCGGCCCCGTCGAACACCGAGGCCGTCAGTGCGTCGTAGCTGGTGAGCATCGCCCACCGCTCCCCGCGCTCCTTCAGCTGCTGCAGGTGGTGCACCCGCGTGCGCCGGCGCGGGCCGGGGCCGGGCGCGGGGCTCTCGGTCGCGTAGCTCACCGCAGCACCTCGCGGGCGTCGGCGCGGGTGCTCACCGGCGGGGCCAGCGCCGGCGCGGCCGCGGGCTCGCGCCAGCGGCTGGAGATCGGCAGGCGGCGGTCCCGGCCGAACGCCTTGTAGGAGATCTTCGTGCCGGGCGCGAACTGCCGGCGCTTCCACTCCGCGCGGTCCACCAGGGTCACCACGGAGTCCACCACGGCCGCGTCGAAACCCTGCGCGAGCATCTCGGCCCGGCCGCGGTCGCCCTCGACGTAGTCCTCCAGGACCGCGTCGAGCACCTCGTACGGCGGCAGGGAGTCCTGGTCCGTCTGGTCCGGGCGCAGCTCCGCCGAGGGCGGCTTGGTGATGGTGCTCTCCGGGATCGGCGGCTGCTCGCCGCGCGCGGCGGCGGTGGCGTTGCGCCACCGCGACAGCTCCCACACCAGCGTCTTGGGCACGTCCTTCAGCGGCGCGAAGCCGCCCACGGAGTCGCCGTACAGGGTGGAGTAGCCCACCGCCAGCTCGCTCTTGTTGCTCGTCGCCAGCGCCAGGTGCCCCTCCTGGTTGGCCAGGCCCATGAGGACCGTGCCGCGCACCCGCGCCTGCAGGTTCTCCTCGGCCACGCCCGTCAGCGGCACCGTGCCCAGGAACGCCTGGACCACCGGCGCGATCGGGTGCTGGCGGTACTCGAACCCGCAGCGGCGCGCCAGCTCCTCGGCGTCGTCGCGCGAGTGCTGCGAGGAGTACCCCGAGGGCAGCGAGACGCCCACGACGTTGCCCGGCCCGACCGCGTCGCACGCCAGGGAGGCCACCAGCGCGGAGTCGATGCCGCCGGAGACGGCCACGATGACGGAGCGGAAGCCGTTCTTGCGCACGTAGTCGCGCAGCCCCAGCACCAGGGCGGCGTGCACGTCGGCCACGTCCGGCAGCGGTTCGTGCACCACCGCCGGGCGCGGCTCGTACGCCTCCACGGGCGCCTCGGCGACGGTGACGCGCTGCACCGCGCCCTTCCAGTCCGGGGAGGTGTCCGCCGCCGCCAGCTCCAGGTCGGCCACCACCAGGGCCTCGGTGAACTGCGGACCGCGCGCCAGGACCCGCCCGCCGGCGTCCACCACCAGGGAGTCGCCGTCGAAGACCAGCTCGTCCTGCCCGCCGACGGCGTTGACGTAGGCCACCGGGCAGCCGGCCTCCGCGGCGCGCCGGGCCGCCAGCTCCAGGCGCACGTCGTCCTTGTTGCGCTCGTAGGGGGAGGCGTTGAGCACCGCCAGCAGCCCCGCCCCGGCGTCGCCGGCGGCCTGCACCGGGCCGCCGTCCTGCCACAGGTCCTCGCAGATCACCACGGCCACGTCCACCCCGTGCACGCGCACCACGAGCAGCTCCTCGCCGGGCACGAAGATGCGGTACTCGTCGAAGACGCCGTAGTTGGGCAGGTGGTGCTTGGCGTAGCGGGCCACCACCCGCCCGCGGTGCAGCACGGCCGCGCAGTTCTGCGGCAGGTCGCGCCCGCCCGAGGGCCCGCCCGGGCGCGTGGCGCCCCGCTCGCGCTCGGGGGAGCGGTCCACGTAGCCGACGACCACGACGAGCTCGCCGAGGCCGTCGTCGGCCAGCTCCGCGGCCAGCCGGCCCACCGCGCGCTTGGAGGCGTCCACGAAGGAGCGGCGCAGCGCGAGGTCCTCCACCGGGTAGCCGGTCACGGCCGTCTCCGGCAGCAGCAGCAGGTGCGCGCCCTCCTGCGCGGCGCGCCGCGCCCACTCCCGCACCGTGCGCACGTTGCCGTCGAGGTCCCCGACGGTCGTGTCGACCTGCGCCATGGCCACCCGCAGCTGAGGCATGGCGCCACCCTAGTGAGGCGGCCCTGAGGCCCGTCACGGCGCCCGCGCACCGCCCGCCCAC
>NZ_JAAALM010000245.1 GCF_009906395.1 Kineococcus indalonis | reverse complement strand
CCCCCGACCCCCCGCCGCGTGGCCGCGCGGCCGGTCAGGCCGGGGCGTCAGCCCCGCTCGTCCAGCCGCAGCGACCCGACCGGGACGCGCCCCTCCACCACGTCGTCGGCCAGGTCCTCCAGCACCCGGTCCTGCGCCCAGGCGCGGGCGCGCAGCAGCGCCAGCGCGTCGGTCCCGCCCAGGCCCAGCACCTGCTCGGCCATGCGCAGCACCACCCACACGCGCTGGCGGCGCCGGGCGCCGGGCGCGTCCAGCCAGGCCGGTTCCGCCGGGCCGGCGCCGCCGTCCGCGGGGCCGAACAGCTCCGCGGCGAGCAGCGGGGCCAGCCGCAGCGCGCCGCCGAGGTCGACCGGCGCCCCCGCCGCCACCCCCGCCGTCCCGGGGCGGCCGCGGTGCACGAGCAGCTCCAGCACCCCCACCCGCGCCGGGCCGCGCAGCAGCGGCACGGCGGCCGCGGCGCCGAAGGGCGTGTGCCGGTGCAGCTGGTCGTGCAGCACCGGCCAGGTGCGGCGCAAGGCGTCCTCGCCGGCGGCGACGGGCCCGCCGCGCTCCCACGCGTCGAAGCCCGGGCCCTGCCCGGCCGCGAACTGCCAGCGCTCGGCGGCGGCGGCCGCCGGGCCGCTGGCCCCCACCGGCAGGCGCCACGGCCCGCGCGCCACCGCGCTGAGCACGGCGCCGTCCACCCCCAGCACCTCCCGGCACGCCGCGGCCAGCGCCGCCGGCGCCAGCTCCGGACCGCCGCGCGCCGCCCGCGCCGCCCGGGCGGCGCGGAACCGCTCCACCAGCCCCTCCTCGGGTCCGTCCTCGGGTCCGTCCACGGGTCCGTCCACGCGTCCTCGGCTCCCGGGGCGGGGCCGTCAGCGGGTGCGCAGGCGCAGCACCGAGGGGTCCCGCGTCGGGCCGGGGTCCCCGGTGCGCGCGAAGCGCGCCCACGCCGCCCGCACCAGCACCCCGGCCCGGTGCACCTCCGCGGCGTCGGCCGCGCCCAGGACCAGGGCGCCGCGCCAGGCGACGGGGTCCTCGAACAGCAGCGGCAGCTCCACCGTGTGCGTGGCGCCCAGCCGGCTGCCGGGCGGGCGCCACAGCACCCGGTACTCGGCCGCGGTGCCGCCGGCCGCCGCCAGCAGGCGGGCCAGCCGCCGGGCGGGGCGCGCGAAGACCGCCTCCGTCGTGGCGGCCACGCCCGCGCGGCGCAGCACCGGCCGGCCCATCAGGGGCACCCCGTCGGCGAAGAAGCTCGTCTCCTCGGCGGTGGTGCCCACCAGGACGTCGACGTGCCGGGCGGCCGCGCGCCAGCGCTCCTCGACCTCCTCCTCGGCGGGCAGCGGCGCGTGCCCGTACTGCGTGCCGAACGGCATCGCGCCGCGCAGCCCGAAGCGCCCCGCGGCGGACTCGGCGGCGCGCTGCGCGGCCAGCACCCGCTCCAGGGGCGCGTCCGCCCCCAGGGACCCGGCGGCGCGGTCCATCGCCGCCCTCAGCCGGTCGCGCCGTCGGCGCAGCCCCAGCGGGGCGCTCTGCACGACCGCCCGCCGGAACAGCCCGCGCGCGCCGTCGGCGGCCAGCAGGTGGGCCACCGCGTCGCCGCCGGCGGACTCGCCGAACACCGTCACCGCCGCCGGGTCCCCGCCGAACGCGGCGATGTTCGCGCGCACCCACCGCAGCGCCGCCAGCTGGTCCAGCAGGCCGAGGTTGGCGTGCCGGCGCCCGTCGGCGGAGGCCAGGTAGCCCAGCAGGCCCAGCCGGTAGGTGACGCTGACGACGACCACGCGGTGCTCGGCGACCAGCAGCGCGGGGTCGTACACCGGCAGGTCGCCGCCGCCGGTGACGTAGGAGCCGCCGTGCACCCACACCATCACCGGCAGGTCGTCCCCGGGCCCGGCGCCGGCGGGCACGGTGATCGCCAGGCGGTGGCACGCCTCGTCGTGCTCCACGCCCGCGTACGGGCGGCCCAGCTGCGCCTCGGCGGGGTCCGGCAGCTGCGGGCACGCCACCGCCGGGCGCGGGTCCTGCACCGCCCCGTCGGCGGCCGTCAGCGGCACCGGCGCGCGGAACCGCTCGGCGCGCGCGTAGACGACGCCGCGCACCCGCACCACCGCGCCGTCGCCGGTGCCGCTGAACGTGCCCGCGGCGGTGGTGAAGCCCTGCTGCGTCAGGTCGGTCGCCACGGGCAGCAGCGTCGCAGGCGCACCGGCCCGCCCGTGCGCCGGGCCCTCAGCCCGGTGCGGGCGCGGGGGCCTCGTCGGCGTGGGCGACGTGGCGCAGCTGCCGCCACACCAGCACCAGGAACACCGCCGAGCCGGCGAACGCGAACCAGAACGGCGCCGTGACGCCCAGGTGCCGCGCGAGCAGCCCGCCCACGCCGGAACCGACGACGAGACCGCCGAAGGTGCCCACGGAGTTCACCGAGCCGACCCGCCCCTGCAGCTGGGCCGGCACCGCGCGCTGGCGCACGCTCACCGAGGTGGTGCCCCACACGAACGCGTGCGCGCCGAACACGAAGAACACCGGCAGCGCCACCCACGGGGAGGTGGTGGCCGCCAGCGCGGCGTGGGTGAGGGTCTCCACGACCAGGCCGACGCGCATGAGGTTCCCCAGGCTCACCCGCCGGGTGATCGCCCCGTAGGCCAGCGTGCCGGCCAGGCCGCCGACCGCGCCCACGGTCGTCACCAGCCCGTAGCCCACCTCGCCCAGGCGCAGCCGTCCCGCGGCGTACAGCACGAGCACCGACCAGGCGGCGCCGAAGGTGGTGTTGAAGACGAAGATGGTGAGCACCAGGGTGCGCACGGCCGCGTGCCGGGCGGTCCAGCGCAGGCCCTCGGCGACGTCGTCGCGCACCCGGGTGCGCGCCCGCCCGCCCGCGCGCGCGGCCGGCACCAGGCGGCTGACGAGCACCCCGGCCAGCGCCAGCAGCGCCGCCTGCGCGGCGAAGGGCAGGAACGTGCCGGCGGTGAACAGCACCGCGCCCAGCGGCGGGCCGGCGAGCTGGTTCACGGTGATGAACGACGTCTGCAGCCGCGCGTTGGCCGGGGCGAGGTCCTCGCGCGCCACCAGCGTCGGCAGCAGGGAGGCGGTGGCGTTGTCGGCGAACACCTCCGCGGTGGCGACGAGGAACAGCGCCACCAGGACCACCGCGACCGGCGCGCGGCCGGTGGCGATCGCGAGCACCAGCAGCGCGAGCACCAGCGCGCGCAGCGCGTCCACCGCCACGACGATCCCCCGGCGGTCCAGCCGGTCCGAGAGCACCCCCGCCCACAGGCCGAACAGCAGCGGCGGCAGCCACTGCACCGTGGCGGCCAGCGCGACGAGGAACGCGTCGCCGGTGGTGGAGGCCACCAGCAGCGGCCCGGCGGCCAGCGCGACGCCGTCGCCGAGGTTGCTCGCCCACCCCGAGGCCAGCAGCCAGCGGAAACCGCGGCCCAGGCGCGCGGGGACCAGGGCCTCGAGCAGGGCGGGCACCGGCCCACCCTGGCACGGGGCCGGTGGCGCGCCCCACGGGTCAACCCGGTGACGCGGCGCCGGGGTCCTGCGTACGGTCCTGCGGTGGGCACCACGAGCGGGCGGGTCGTGTCGGTGAACGTCGGTCGGGAACGGCCGATCGCGGCCAAGGGGGGCACCAGCGGCATCGACAAGCGCCCGGTGGACGGGCCGGTGGCGGTGAGCGCCCCGGGCCCCAAGGGCCTCGGCGGCAGCGGCCTGGCCGGCGACCACGTCAGCGACACCGCCCACCACGGCGGGGACGACCAGGCCGTGCACGCCTACGCGCGCGAGGACCTCGACGCCTGGGAGGCGCAGCTGGGCCGCCCGCTGCGCTGCGGGGTGTTCGGGGAGAACCTCACCACCGCCGGCGTCGACGTCACCGGCGCGGTGATCGGGGAGACGTGGGCGGTGGGCACGGCGCTGCTGCAGGTGAGCTGCCCGCGGATCCCGTGCGTGACGTTCGCGGTGTGGCTGGGGGAGGAGCGCTGGGTGCCGCGCTTCACGGCCGCGCGGGTGCCGGGCGCGTACCTGCGGGTGCTGCGCGCGGGCGAGGTGCGCGCCGGGGACGCGGTGCGGGTGCTGGAGGTGCCCGCGCACGGCGTGGACGTGCGCACGGCGTTCGCGGCCCTGACCACCAGCCCGGAGCTGCTGCCGCTGCTGGCCGGGGTGCCGCAGTTCCCCGTCGAGGACCGCGAGGCGGTGTCCCGCCGCCTGGCCCGGGAGCGCGCCGGGGGAGGTGCCGGGGGGCGCTGACCCCGTCCGCGCGGGGCGGCGCTCAGCGGGCGGCGGCGCCGGACAGGTGGCACCAGGCGTGCACGCCGCCGGGGCGCGCCTCCCAGCCCCACGAGGAGGACAGCCCCGAGACCAGCGCCTCGGAGAGCTCGCGCAGGTGCAGCACCCGCGGGCCGCGCAGGTCCACCCCCACCAGCAGGCCGCCGTCGGCCTCGCCCACGCGCACCGCGGTGGGCACCGCTCCGCCCTCGGGGCCCTCCAGCAGCTCCGCGGTCACCAGGGCCGCGTCGTCGCCGCGCTCCTCCAGCCCGCACCGCTCGGCCTCCAGGCGCACCAGGCGCCGCGCCCGGCGCTGCGCCTCCTCGCCCAGCAGGCCCAGCTGGATCCCGCCGCCCGTGCCGTCCGCACCGTCGCCCGTGCCGTCGTCCACGACCGCCCTCCACCCCTCGGGGACGCCGCGCCGCTGGACCGTCCTGCCGGGAAGGTACCCCGGGCGAACCGTGACCACACCCGGCGAGCGGCGGCCGGTCAGCCGGCCGGTGCCGCCCCGGCCGCCGCCGGCTCGCGGCAGGCGCTGGCCAGCGCGTCCAGCGGGACGCCGAGCGCGGTGGCGACGGCGGCGACGGTGAAGAACGCCGGGGTGGGCACGCGCCCCGCCTCGATCTTGCGCAGCGTCTCGGCCGGGACGCCGGAGAGCGCCGAGACCTGCACGACGGTCAGCTCGCCGCGCGCGCGGCGCAGCAGCTCGCCGAGCCGGCGGCCGCGCTCGCGGGCCTCCTCGGGCAGCGGGGGACGCACCATGCCGTGATAGTAATACCGGTAGAGGAATCCCGGTGCGACGGTGCCGGTCGTGACGGTCCCGGCGCCGAGCGCGGCCGCCGGTCCAGGTGCGGAGGTGGTGGCGGTGGTCGAGCTGAAGACGCCGGGCGAGGTCGAGGCGATGCGCGCGGCGGGGAAGGTGGTCGCCGACGCCCTGGCCGCCGTGCGGGCCGCCGCCGCGCCCGGGGTGCGCCTGGACGAGCTGGACGCCGCGGCCCGCGAGGTCCTGGCCGCCGCCGGCGCCACCTCGCCCTTCCTCGGCTACCAGCCGCGCTTCGCCCCCACGCCCTTCCCCGGCGTGGTGTGCACCTCCGTCGACGACGCCGTCCTGCACGGCCTCCCCGGCCGGTACGCGCTGCGCGAGGGCGACCTGCTCAGCGTCGACTGCGGCGCCGTGCTCGACGGCTGGGCCGGCGACTCCGCCACCACCTTCAGCGTCGGCGCGCCGCGCCCCGGCCACGCCGAGCTCGTCGCCGCCACCCGCGAGGCCCTGGCCGCCGGCACCGCCGCCGCCGTGCCCGGGGCGAGGATCGGCGACGTCTCCGCCGCCATCGGCGCCGTCGCCCGCCAGCGCGGCTGCGGCCTCAACACCGACTTCGGCGGCCACGGCGTCGGGCGCGCCATGCACGAGGACCCCCCGGTGCCCAACGACGGCCGCGCCGGGCGCGGCCTGCGCCTGCAGCCCGGCCTGGTCGTGGCGATCGAGCCGTGGTTCTTCGCCGGCGGCCGCGGGGAGTACGCCGTCGACGCCGACGGCTGGACCCTGCGCAGCGCCCACGGCCTGCCCGGCGCCCACGAGGAGCACACCGTGGCGGTCACCGAGGACGGGCCGGTGGTCCTCACCCTGCC
>NZ_JAAALM010000244.1 GCF_009906395.1 Kineococcus indalonis | reverse complement strand
GGCCAGCACGATGATCGCCGCGCCGAGCAGGCACACCGCCGCCCCCGCCAGGTCCCAGCGGTCGGGGCGGAAGCCGTCGGCCACCACGCCCCACAGCAGCGAACCGGCCACGAAGACCCCGCCGTAGGCGGCCAGCACCCTCCCGAAGGACGCCTCCGGCTGCAGGGCGGCGACGAAGCCGTACCCGGCCAGCGCCAGCACCCCCAGCCCGCACCACCACCAGCCGCGCTGCTCGCGCACCCCCTGCCACACCAGCCACGCCCCGCCGATCTCCAGCAGCGCCGCGACCGCGAACAGCCCCGCCGTGCGCACCGCGTCCTGCGCGCCGTCCACCGCGCTCCCCCGTCCCTCGCCCGTTCCTCGCCCGCCCCCGGTCCCGGGCACCGGCCGGCGCGCGGGAGGATCGGGGCATGACGCTAGAGGTGCCGCGGCCCGCGGCGACGACTCCCCTGCCCGAGGCAGCCGACGTCGAGGCGGCCGCGCAGCGCCTGGCCGGCGTCGTCACCCGCACCCCGCTCACCGAGGCGGCGCGCTGGTCGGCGGCGACGGGGGCCCGGGTGCGCCTGAAGCGCGAGGACCTGCAGGTGGTGCGCTCGTACAAGCTGCGCGGGGCGTACAACCTCGTCGCCCAGCTCGGCGAGGACGAGCGCGCGCTGGGCGTGGTGACGGCCAGCGCGGGCAACCACGCCCAGGGGCTGGCGCACGCGTGCGCGCAGCTGCGGGTGCGCGGGCGCGTGTACGTCCCGCGCACCACCCCGCGCCAGAAGCGCGACCGCATCGCCGCCCTGGGCGGGCGCTTCGTGGAGACCGTCGTGCTCGGCGACACCTACGACGACGCCGCGGCCGCGGCGGCCGAGCACGCGCGCAGCTCCGGCGCCACCGTGGTGCCGGCCTTCGACGACCCGCGCACCGTCGCCGGGCAGGGCACGGTGGCGGTGGAGGTGGTGCAGCAGCTGGCGGAGCTGGGCGAGGCGCCGCCGGACCTGCTGGTGGTGCCCGTGGGCGGCGGCGGGCTGCTGGCGGGCGTGCTGACGTGGGTGCGCGAGCGGCACCCGGACGTGCGGGTGGTGGGCGTGGAGCCGGCCGGGGCGCCGTCGATGGCGGCGGCGCTGGCGGCGGGCGCCCCGGTGCGCCTGGAGCAGCTGGACTCCTTCGTCGACGGCGCGTCGGTGCGCCGCGTGGGCGACGTCACCCACGCGGTGGTCGCCGGCTGCCCCGTGGAGCTGGTCACCGTCCCCGAGGGGGCGATCTGCGTGGAGATGCTCGCCATGTACCAGACGGACGGGATCATCGCCGAGCCGGCGGGGGCGCTGGCGACGGCGGCGCTGGCCGGGGCGGTGCGCGTGGAGCCGGGGCAGAGCGTGGTGTGCGTGGTCTCCGGCGGCAACAACGACGTCAGCCGGTACGCCGAGATCGTCGAGCGGGCCCTGGTGCACGAGGGCCGCAAGCACTACTTCCTGGTGGACTTCCCCCAGGAGCCGGGGGCGCTGCGCCGCTTCCTGGACGAGGTCCTCGGCCCGGACGACGACATCACGCTCTTCGAGTACGTCAAGCGCAGCAACCGCGAGACCGGCCCGGCGCTGGTGGGCATCGAGATCCCCTCCCAGGACGACCTGCCGGCGCTGCTGGAGCGCATGGCCGCCGCTCCCCCGTCCTTCGAGCGCATCTCGGCCACCGAGCCGCTGTACCGGTACCTGCTGTGAGGCGCCTCCCGCGGTGAGGCGCCCGCGGCGGCGCGCCCGGGCCCGGCGCGCCGCGTCCGGCGCGGGTGCGGCGGCTGGCAGGATCCGCTGGCCCGCGCCACCCGAGCGCGGCCGGCGGAGGGAGAGCACCCCGTGCACACGCCCGGCGAGCCGGCCGTCGCCCCCGCCGCGCCCCGGCGCCTGGGCGCGGCGGCGCTGCTGTGGCGCGGTGCCGCCGCGCTGGTGTTCCTGCTGCTGCTGACCGCGGGGACGCTGCGCGGCTCCGACGACGGCTGGCCGTTCGCGCCGATGTCGCAGTACGCCTTCGCGGTGGACCTGGACGAGGAGGTGCGCTCGCCGTACGTGCAGGGCACCGGCACCGACGGGGCGCTGCGCCGAGTGCCGCTGACGGCGGGCGGGGTGGGCGTGGAGCGCGCCGAGGTGGAGGGGCAGCTGGCGCGCTTCGTGCGGGACCCAGCACTGCTGGAGGCGCTGGCGGCCGCGCACGCCCGGCGCCACCCCGCCCGAGTGCGCTTCGCGCAGCTGGAGCTGCGCGAGCGGGTCAGCGACCTGTCGGGCGGGCGGGTGGTGCGCGTGCGCGACGACCTGCTGGCGAGCTGGACCGTGCCGGACCCGCGGCACCCGCTGGGCTGCTGCGGCGGGAGCGCCCCGTGAGCGGGAGCGCCGCGCAGGCCGCCGCGGTGGCTGTCGCGCGGGCGTGGCGCCGCGGGTGGGCGCCGGCGGTGCCGGCGGGGCGCGTGGCCGTGCTGCGGGCGGTCCTCTACCCGTTCGTGGTCCTCGACGTGCTGCTCCTGACCGACGACCCGGTGCCGCACGGCGACGTGCCCGTGCAGCTGTACCGGCCGCTGGCGCTGCGCCGGCTGCTGCACCTGCCGGCGCCCTCGCCGGGGTACGTGCGGGTGCTGCTGGTGGTGCTGCTGCTCAGCGCGGTGGTGGCGGCGTGCGGGCGGCTGCCGCGGCTGGCCGGGGCCGTGTGCGCGGCGGCGTACCTGGACTGGCTGAGCAACGCCTACAGCTACACGAAGGTCGACCACGACCACGTGGCGCTGGTGGTCGCGCTGCTGGTGCTGCCGACGGTGGGCGCGGTGCGCGTGCGCCCGGGCTCCGGGCGCGGGACGCCGGCGCGGGTGCCCAGCGAGGCCGCCGGGTGGGCGGTGCGCTGCGTGCAGGTGGCGGTGGTGTGCACGTACTTCCTGGCGGCGTGCGCGAAGGTCCGCTTCGGCGGCTGGGACTGGGCCGACGGCGCGGTGCTGACGTGGGCGTTCTCCCGCCGCGGGACGGCGCTGACCGGCGCGGTGGCCGCGGTGCCGCTGCTGCTGGTGGCCCTGCAGTGGCTGGTGCTGGTGGCGGAGTTCCTCAGCCCGCTGGTGCTGCGGCTGCGCGGGCGCGCGCTGGCCGCGGCGGTGCTGTTCTGGCTGGCCTTCCACCTCGGCACGTTCGTGATGCTGCGGATCCACTTCCTGCCCACCGTGGTGTGCCTGCTGGCGTTCGCGCCGCTGGAGCGGCTGGTGCGGGTGCGTTCCGCGCGCGCCGGGAGCGGCGGCGGCGCGCTGGCGGTGGAACCGGCCGCCGGCGGGGGCCGTTGAGCGCGCATGGGCCTGATCTTCCGGCGTTCCGAGGACCTCGGCCGCGGCGTGCGGCTGAACGCGTCCAACCGCGGCGTCAGCTTCTCCAAGCGCTTCGGGCGCGCCACGGTCGACTCCCGCGGGCGGCTCTCGGTGCGCCTGTTCAAGGGCCTCACCTGGCACGGCCGGCTCTGGAAGTAGCCGCGGCGCTGCCCCGAGCGGGTGAGGGGCGCCGCCCGAGCGGGTGAGGGGCGCTCTCGGTGCCGGGGGCGCGCGCCGACGTGGTTGAGCGTGACACGACACGACGCGCTGACCCGGTGGTGGGCCGACCTCGACGGGCACCAGGAGGTCGTCACCGTCCACGTGCAGCCGCACCAGGTGGCCGACTTCCTCGCCGGGGTGCGGGTCGCCGCGGCCTCGACCGGGTGGAGGTCCTGAGCGGACCGGGCGGGGTCCGCCCGGTCCCGTGGGGCGGGTGGGGCTCGAACCCACGACCGAGGAATTATGAGTTCCCTGCTCTGACCGACTGAGCTACCGCCCCCCGCGGCCACGCCCTCGCAGGTCGGCGACCTGCGGAGCTGCCGGAGGTCACGAGCCTACCGGCTCCGTCGCCGGGCCCCCGGTGCGGTCGGGCGCCGATCGGCCCGAACCCCCTGCCCGGCACCACCCCGGGTCCCTACTGTGAGTCCGCACAGCTCGGGGGTGGACCGATGGGGGGACTCACATGGACACGATCGAAAGACGTTGGACACGGCGCACGGCACGCACGCTGGGAGGGACCACGGCGGCCGCTCTCGCCCTCGCGGTGTGCACGGGCACCGCGTCGGCCGCGACCGCTCTGCCGGACCTCGTCGTCACGGGCGTGAGCGCTGCGGCAGGCTCGTTCGTCGAGGGGTCGCACGTCACGTTCCAAGCGACGATCAAGAACGTCGGCACGGTGGAGAAGGCGTACGGCGCCATCGACGGCGTCGCCTTCTCCGTCGACGGGCGCGTCGTGTCGTGGTCGGACGACACCACCTCGGCGATCGCCCCCGGGGAGTCGATCGTCGTGAAGGCCAACGCCGGCCCCACCGGGGCGAGGACGTGGGAGGTGACGCCCGGGCAGCACGCCGTCCGGGCGTGGGTCGACGACGTCAACCGCATCCCGGAGAGCAACGAGGGCAACAACACCCGCACCACGGGCGTCACCGTCGCGAAGGCCGGGGTGAAGGCGGTGAGCGGTGTGACCGCCAAGGCGCTGACCCACCCCGACCAGTACCGGGTGAACCACGACACCCGCGTCACCGTCTCCTGGACCGCGCCGGTCGGGCAGCCGGCCGGGACGACCTACACGGTCGTGGAGCACTCCACCGCCGACGAGAGCATCTGCTCGCCCGGCGGCGACGTGAACCGCGCGACGGTGACCGGCACGTCGGTGACGCTGACGCAGAGGACGGGCCTGGCCTGCTGGGGGCACGGGTCGCAGAACCAGTCGACGTTCTCCGTCATCGCCAGCGCCCCCGGCGTCGCGGGCGCGGACTCCGGCGTCTCGGGCGAGTGCGTCCAGGTGCGCGGGTACGAGGTCTACGGGACGGGGTGGAGCGGGCCGAACCAGTACTGGTCGCTGAACTGCAGCGACGGCGGTGCGCTCGCCGACGAGGTGGGCGTGATGCAGCCGGTGTCCTCCGTGGACGCCGGCGGCCCCGGGGACACCGGGTACACCGGCGGCCAGGTGCACGTCGCACCCCCGCGCGGCTACGAGGACGCCACCACGTTGTCGACGCGGTGGGGGTGGACGCGCTACGAGCTGCCCGTCCCCGCGTCGGGCCGGTACCTGGTGGCGCTGCGGGTGTTCGAGCCGACGTGGACGAAGCCCGGCCAGCGGGTGTTCGGCCTCAAGGCGGAGGGCCGCACGGTGCGGGAACGCCTGGACGTCGTGGACGAGTTCGGGGCGGGGCAGGCGGGGACCGTCGAGGCGGTCGTGGACGTGACCGACGGGAAGCTGACCATCGACGCCAGCAAGATCGTCGACAACCCGATCGTGTCGTTCATCGAGGTGAGGCCGGTGCGGGTCGAACCCGGTCCTGGCCAGCCCCACCGCCTCCGGGGGTGCGTCCGCTCAGAAGTGGTGGATCTCGCTGCCGCCGGGCCACCACAGGATCGCGCCGTGCTCGAAGTACTGCACCTTCACGTCGTCGCGGGTGGCGGCGGCGTACTCCTCCTCGGCGGAGGCGGGGAAGCCCAGCGGGCCGTTCTCCCAGCCCTGCCGCGCCCAGGCGTCGCGGATCTCGCCGCGCACGAGCTGGGCGCCGGTGGCCGGGCTCCAGTAGATCGAGCCCCACTGGAAGTGGTTGTAGGCGCCGAGACCGTTCGGGGTGCGGATCTCGGAGGTGACGGGGAAGCCGAGGACGTCCTCGGCGCTGACGCACTGGCGGGTGCAGTCGTCGTAGCTGTCGTAGGCGTCGAGGACGGCGCCCCGCAGCGCGTGGGCGCCGGACCACGGCGCCCAGTGCACCGCGCCGCCCTCGAAGCGCTGGAACCTGCCGCGACGGCTGTCGGTGGTCTCCTCGTCGCCCGTGGGGAAGCCGAGGTAGCCGCCCTCCCACCCCAGCCGGCCCCACCCGTCGCGGATCTCGCCGTGCAC
>NZ_JAAALM010000243.1 GCF_009906395.1 Kineococcus indalonis | reverse complement strand
GGATCGGCGTCCAGCGCGGGGTCGGGGGGGACCCAGCAGCCGGGCGGGAACCCGCCCAGCCCGCTCTCGCGCCGCAGCGGGCGACCCCCGGGCCCGGGGGCGTCCTGCGCGGGGGGTGCTTCCGGAAAGAACGCCGTCGGCAGGTCCGGCTCGGCGCTGAGCACGTCGAACTCCGCGCGCAGCGCCTCGGCCGCGCCGAAGGCGGCGGCCTGCTGGGCGCCGAAGAGGCGCCCGGGCAGGACGACGAGGAGCACCCGGGGTTCCAGCTCCGACAGCGGCCGCACCACGGCCCCCGCCGGGGCGAGCGCGGTGCGCACCCTGCCGGCGGTGTCGACCTCGTCCTGCTCGGGGCGCAGCTCCAGCGCGAAGCGGGCCGGGCCGGCGCGCACGTCCGGCGGCCGCGGCACGGTGGCGCCCGCGACGGCGGCGGCCGCGGTCCCCGCGGCGGCCGGGGCGCTCACCGCCCGCCCCGGCGGAGCGGGTCGGCGCGGAACCGCCCGGCGGGCGGACGGCGCGTGCGGCGGGTGTCGTCCACGGGTGCGCGACCTCCTCGTGAGCGGTGCCGCCGGGCCGTCGCCGGCCGCACCGGCCCGCCAGGTTAGGACCGGCGCGTCACCGCACCGTCACCACGCGCGGGCGCGGTGCTCATCACGCTGCGTGCGCCAGGTCCTTGCGCGCGGTTCCCCGCGCGGGCATCGTTGTCCGCCCGGGCGGCACGCTCCGAGGAGGGGATGTGGACGGTTCCTGGTTCACCCCGGACCCCGTGCCCGCCCCGGCCGCGGGCGCCCCGGCGGGCTGCACCCTCACCCTGCTGGGGGGTTTCCGCCTCGCCGTGGACGGGCGCGCGGTGGTCCTGCCGGTGACCGCGCAGCGGATCGTCGTGCTGGTCGCCCTGCGCGGCGGCCTCGGGCGCGGTCAGGCCGCCGGTGCCCTCTGGCCCCGGGCCCCCGAGGCGCGCGCGGCGGCGTGCCTGCGCACCGCCCTGTGGAGGATCGGCGCCGCGGCGCACGGCCTCGTGGTCGTCGACGGGCCCACGGTCCGGCTCGGCGCGCAGGTGCAGGTCGACCTGCGCGACCTCGCGCGCTCGGCGGAACGGGTGCTGCGCGCCGGCGGGCAGGTCGTGGACGTGTGCGCGGTGACCGACGCGGAGGAGGAACTGCTGCCGGAGTGGCCCGACGAGTGGCTCGTCGTGCACCGGGAGCGGTGGCGGCAGCTGCGCCTGCACGCCCTGGAGGCCGGTGCCGAGGAGCTGGCCGCCGCGGGGCGGTGCGGCCTCGCGCTGGAGGCGGCGCTCGCCGCGCTGCGCGCCGACCCCCTGCGCGAGAGCGCCCACCGCGCGCTCATCCAGGTCCACCTGGCGGAGGGCAACCTCGTCGAGGCCCGCAGGGCCTACCAGGCGTGCGAACTCGTGCTGCGCCACGAGCTGGGCGTGGGACCCACCGCCCGCACCGCGCGCATCGTCGAGCACGCCTTCGCCGCCCCGCCGCGGCACCAGGCGCCGCCCCGGCCCCCGCTGGTCGCCCGCGGGAGGGCTTGACGCCCCACCCGCGCGGGAGGACCCTGCCGGTGGCCCGGCACCGCAGCCGGACCCGCCCGGAGGATCCGGGCCCCACCGCCGTGGCGGCGCCGAGGTGGCGCCCCTGACGGCTCGCCGACGCGACGGTCCCGAGCACCGGCGTCGCGCACCCGCCGCGCACCCACCGCGCGCGCAGCGGCGACGCGTCCCGGCCGAGCGCCGGCGGACGCGTCGAGCAGGGACCACCGGGGTCCCCCCGGTGCTCGAACCCCGCAGGACCGCGCGCACCACCCGGTGCAGGCGCGCGGTCCCCACCCGATCCGCACCCCGGGAGGCACCCGGGCGAGCGACGAGGAGTCCGTCATGGCAAGTGAGGGGACCTCCGGTTCCGGAGCTCTCGACCTCGGGCGGTTGCAGACCGCCCTGCGCGACAGCGGCCGCCCCTGGGAGGTGGGGTACACCTCGATCACCGCGCTCCAGGAGGACGAGCGCCGGATCCGGCTCGGCGTGCCCAGCCGGCCGGACCTGCCGGACCACGACGAGGCGGCGGCGGCCCTGGCCCGGTCCGGCGCGGCTCGGGGAGCCGGCGCGCCGGCGTCCTTCGACGTGCGCGCCGTCGACGGCGTCGACTACGACACCGCGGTCAAGGACCAGGGCGGGTGCGGTTCCTGCGTCGCCTTCGGCGTCGCCGGCGCCATGGAGGTGGTCTTCCGGTTCTCGCGACGCACCACCGTGCCGATCGACCTGTCCGAGGCCCACCTGTTCTACGTGCACGCGCGCTCGGAGGGGCGCGACTGCGGTTCCGGCTGGTGGCCCAACCGGGCCCTGCCCCTGGCGCAGAGCAGCGGCGTCACGCTGGAGGACTACTACCCGTACAGCGCCGGGGACCAGGACGGCGCCTCCCGGCTGAACGCCGACTGGCCCCACCGGGTGGCCAGGGTGTCGGCGTGGGCCGACGTCACCGGCGACGCGGTGCAGGTGAAGGAGCGCATCTCCACCTACGGGGCCGTGACCGCCTGCTTCAACGTCTACCAGGACTTCTTCAGCTACCGCAGCGGCGTGTACCGGCACGTGACGGGCGACCTCGCCGGCGGGCACTGCGTGGTGCTCATCGGCTACGACGACGCCGCGGGCTGCTGGATCGCCCGCAACAGCTGGGGCACCGGCTGGGGGGACGGCGGGTACTTCCGCATCGCCTACGGCGAGTGCGGCATCGAGTCGTACCAGACGTGTTCCGTGCACGGCGTGAACCTGCGGGCGTGGTTGCCCGACCAGGCCGTGACGGGCCTGTGGAGCAACGAGGCCGACGCCAACGTCTGGGTGCACGGATCGGCGCGGGGGTGGCTCAAGCTGGACGGCGGCTCGCCGGTCACCTCCCACGCGATGATGTCCGAACTGGCAGCGGCGAAGGCGCTGGGCCGCCCCGTCGGACTGTTCGAGGACAACGGCAGCGTCAAGCAGCTCCACGCCTGGTGAGGAGAGGACCATGACACTCACGAACGACTCGCTCGGCACCCCGACCGCGTCGCCGCCGGGCACCGGCGGCCGGGACGACGGCGCAGCGGGCGGCACCAGCGTCCCGACGATCAGCGCCACGGACTTCGCGGCGATGACCGCGGGGTCGATGAGCGCACCCGCCCTGCACCCGCCGGCCCCCACGGGCACCACCTCGGACCAGGGCGTCACCGCCACCTGGCGCGAGGGCGTGCGCATCGACGCGCTCTGGTCGATCGACGAGACGCGCAACTCGTTCGTCAACATCACCGGCGTGGGCTGGCGCAAGGTCTACGACGGCCGGGACGGCGCCCACCTGGCGCTGGTGATGCTCGCGAGCCAGGCGCGCCAGACGAACCGGCCCGTGAACCTGCGCGAGGAGGCCGACGGGATGATCCACGAGATCTACCTCTGGTGACCCGGGACGGCCGATCCGGCTCGACGCCGGGGGCGCCGGGGGAGCCGGGCGGTCAGCGGACCGTGATCGACACCGTGCGCTCCTCGGCGCCCGAGCCCTCCCACGCGCGGGCCAGCCGGAGCTGCACGGGCCAGCGGCCCACGCGGTCCGCCCTCAGGCGCACCAGGTGCTCCCCCCGGGCGCCCGGGGCGGACCGCGAGGGGGCGAGGGTCTGCTCGCGCTCCAGGACCAGGCCCTCGCCCAGGCCGGTCAGCGACCAGACGTAGCCGGTGCCCGCGTCCTGCGCCAGGCGGATCGTGATGACGTCGCCGCGCTCGGCCTCCACGTCGCTCGCGCCCGAACTCTCCACGTGGTTCACGGGGTCGCCCCTCCTCGCCGGTCCGGGGGTGGCGCCGGGGCACCCGCGCCGCCGGCCGGGTGGCCGGGCCACAGGTGCAGCAGGTGGTCGAAGAAGTCGGGCTTGCGCTGCTCGTAGTCGTCCTCGGTGCTGGCGAGCTTGACGGCGTTGTGCTCGGCCAGCAGGTCCGCGTCGGCGCGCAGCAGCTGCCAGCAGCGGGTGAAGCGCAGGTCGTGCTCGGAACCCTCCGGGGTCAGCGCCAGGCCGGTGGGCAGCACGCTCCCGCGGGGCAGCGCCGCGGCGGGCACCGCGAACGTGGCCAGCGTCGGCGACCAGATCCCCGGGTGCACCACGACCAGCAGGTCCCGCAGGCGATCGCGCACCTCGGGGAACACCGCGGGGGCCACGCGCAGGTGCAGGTCGACGTCGCCGCGGGTCAGCGCGCCGTCGACGCTGCTGGCCCCCACGAGCAGCAACCGGCCCGGGACGCCGTGCGAGCGCAGGCGCCGGCGCTGCGCGCGCAGGACGGCCTCGGCGTCGGCGCGCACCTGCTGCGCGGGGCGCAGGAGCAGCACCCCGCCATTGCAGCACACCGCGCCACCGCCGGAGCCTCCACCGCCGGTCACGCCCGGGGACGTCGCGGAGTTCCGTCCCCTGCGCCCGCTGCGAGTCCTATGGTGGGGACCTGAGCACCTCCCGACACCGGCGATCGAAGGTGATCCGCGTGCGTCGTTCGATGACGATCGTTGCCGCTGCGTCCATCCTGGTGGTGGCACCGCCGACAGCCGCGGCGTCCGCGGCGGAGGAACCCCCCGCGGCCGTCGCGAGCACCTCCACGCTGCAGCCCGGGCGCACCGTCGTGCTCGCCCGGGACGGCACCGCGGTGACGTGGCGGGTGCGCATCACGTGCCCCGCCGGCGAGCCGTACGACCTGACCGCGGTCCTGGACGACCTGAGCACCGACGCCCCCTACTACGACGGGGGCGACAGGGGTGTGCGGGCGGTGCTGGAGAGCGGCACCGCGACCGGCACGTGCACCGGCCGCACGCAGGTGGTCCGCTTCACCGCTCCCGTCGTCGACGGCCCCGACGGCACCTTCTGGCCGATGAGCCGCGGCGGCTGGGTGAACACCTTCGTCGAGCTCACCACGCCCAGCACGTCCGTGTTCGCCTGCCAGCACGCGGCCTGCGCCTCCACCACGCACGACTGGAAACCCCGGCTGCGCTGAGGCGCGCAGCGCCCGCGCGCCCCGCCCTGCTACACCGGCGCGGTGCCCGGGGACGCGGGCCGTGAGTCTGGACGGGTGGTGCGCTGCGCGGCCAGGATGCCCAGCAGCGCCACCCCGTCCGCGCTGGGGGTCCCCTGCCCGGGGTGGTGGAGGACCAGCTGCTGACCCACCGCGCCGCGGACGTCGAAGGTCTGCACGTGCAGCGTCAGCTCGCCCGCCTGCGGGTGCGAGAACCGCTTGCGCTCGGCGGTCTTGCCCCGCGCGTCGTGGCGCTGCCACGCCCGGGTGAACTCCTCGCTGCCGCCGAGGCGCCGGCGGACCTCGCGGATGCGCGCATCGCCGGGGTGCGCCCCGTCGGCCAGGCGCAGCGCGGCCACGGCGCCGCGCGCCACGACGTCCCGCTCCGGGTACAGCGCGTGCGCCAGCGGGTCGAGGAACACGAGCTCCACGAGGTTGCGGGTGGTGGGGAAACCCCCGAACAGCTCCTCGGCGAGCGGGTTGGCCACCAGCACGTCCAGGGCGCGTCCGAGCACCACCGCCGGGGTCGCCGGCCAGGCCTGCAGCAGCTCGACCAGGCGGGGGTCGACCCGCTCGGGACCGGCGGCGCCGCCGGCACCGGCGGCGGGAGCCAGGCCGGCCAGCCGGTACAGGTGCTCGGCGCCGTCGCGGGGCAGGCGCAGCGCCGCGGCGAGGGCGTCGAGCACGGCCGGTGAGGGGTTGCGCTCGCGGCCCTGCTCCAGGCGCACGTAGTACTCCACGCTGATGCCCGCCAGCAGCGCCACCTCGCTGCGGCGCAGGCCCGGCACCCACCGGCGCTCCCCGGCCGGCAGGCCGGCGTCGGCGGGGGAGAGGTCGGCGCGGCGCGCGCGCAGGTAGTCCCCCAGGCCGCTCACGCCCCCAC
>NZ_JAAALM010000242.1 GCF_009906395.1 Kineococcus indalonis | reverse complement strand
ATCGGCGCGTGATCGAGGGGGAGGACGCGGGGGCGCGGCGGCGCCCGCCCCGCTGGGCGGCGCTGGCGGCGCTGTTCGGCGCGGCCGGGCTGGCGCACCTCCGCCGCCCGGCCGGGTTCGACGCGATCGTGCCGCGCTCCCTGCCCGGCCCGCCGCGCGCCTGGACGACCGCCTCCGGCGCCGCCGAGCTGGCCCTGGCCGCGGGCCTGCTGCTGCCGCGCACCCGCCGCGCCGCCGGCTGGGCCGCCGCGGCGTTCCTGGTGGCGGTGTGGCCCGCCAACGGGCGCATGGCCCTGGACGCCCGCCACCACCGCGGGCGCCGCGGTGCGCTGCGCCGCGCGCTGACCGCCGCCCGGCTGCCGCTGCAGGTGCCGCTGGTGCGCGCGGCGCTGCGGGTGGCGCGCGGGGCGCCGGCGTGACCGGGCGCCGGCGCGCGCTGCTGGGCGCGGCCGCCTCCGGGGCGGCGCTGACCGCCGGGGCCGTCGGGCTCACCGCCGCCGCCGCCGCCTTCGCCCGCGCCGTGGTCACCCCCGCGCGGCACAAGCCCGACGACGTGGAGGTGCTGCAGGTGGGCCCGCGGCGCGTGGTGCTCGCCGCCACCCCGGACACGGTGGTGCCGGGCCGCTACGGGGTGTGGACCGACGGCGGCCGCGGGCACTTCCGCGTCGGCGACGTGCTGGAGAGCACCGGCGAGCGCGTCACGCGCGAGCTGCTGGGCGTGGACCGCGGCACGGCGCAGCCGGGCGCGGGGCGCTGGAACCAGTACTGCTTCGCCGGCACCCCCCGCAGCGCCCTGGGCCTGGAGCACGAGGACGTCGTGGTGCGCTCGGACGTGGGGGACCTGCCGTGCTGGCAGGTGCCCGCGCCCGCCGGCCCGGCGCGGGAGGGGGTGTGGGCGGTGCTCGTGCACGGGCGCGGCGCCACCCGCGAGGAGGCGCTGCGGGCCCTGCCGCTGCTGCACGGCCTGGGGCTGACCTGCCTGGTGCCCGCCTACCGCAACGACGCCGACGGCCCGCCCTCCCCGGCGCGCCGCTACGGCCTGGGCGAGACCGAGTGGCGCGACGTGGAGGCCGCCTGCCGGTACGCCCTGGAGCGCGGGGCGCGCCGCCTGGTGCTGGTGGGCTGGTCGATGGGCGGGGCCATCGCGCTGCAGCTGGTGACCCGCTCGCCGCTGGCGGAGCGGGTGGCCGCCGTCGTCCTCGACGGCCCCGTCCTGGACTGGTACGACGTGCTGGACCACCAGGCGCGGCGCAACCGCGTGCCGGTGCCGCTGGGCCGCTACGGGCTGGGCCTGCTGGGCCACCCGCTGGGCCGGCGCCTGGTGGGCGTGGAGGGGCCGGTGGACCTGCGGCGCATGGACTGGGTGCGCCGCGCCGAGGAGCTGCGCCTGCCGGTGCTGCTGCTGCACTCCGACGCCGACGACTACGTGCCCCCCGGCCCCTCGGCGCGGCTGGCGCAGGCGCGCCCGGACCTGGTGACGTTCGTGCGCAGCAGCACGGCGCGGCACACGAAGGAGTGGAACGTGGACCCGGCGGCGTGGGAGGACGCGGTGCGCGGTTTCCTGACCGGCCACCTGGGGGCCGGCGCGGGGGGTGCCGGGTGAGCCGCACCGCCCGCGCGTTCTGGACCACCGCTCCGGGCACCGGTGAGCTGCGCGAGGAGGAGCTGCCCGTGCTGGGCGTCTCCGACGTGGAGGTCACCGCGGAGTTCTCCGCCATCAGCCGCGGCACCGAGGCCCTGGTGCTGGCCGGGGCGGTGCCGCCCAGCCAGCACGACGTGATGCGCGCGCCGTACCAGTCCGGGGAGTTCCCCTTCCCCGTGAAGTACGGCTACCTGTCGGTGGGCACCGTCACCGCCGCGGGCGGGCGGGTGCCCGAGATGCTGGGGCGGCGCGTGTTCTGCCCCCACCCGCACCAGGACCGCTACGTGGTGCCGGCCTCGGCGGTGCTGGCGGTGCCGGCGGCGGTGCCGGCGGCGCGCGCGGTGCTGGCCGGGATGCTGGAGACGGCCGTGAACGGCGTGTGGGACGCGCAGGTCGGCGTCGGCGACCGCGTCAGCGTGGTGGGCGCCGGGGTGCTGGGGATGCTGGTGGCGGCGCTGGCGGCCCGGGTGCCGGGCACCGACGTGGAGCTGGTGGAGGTGCGCGCCGACCGCGCCCGCGTCGCCGCCGCCCTGGGCGGGCGGCTGGTGGCCCCCGACGACGCGCGCCGCGAGCGCGACGTGGTCCTGCACACCAGCGGCACCGGGGCGGGGCTGTCCACGGGCCTGGCGCTGCTGGGCGACGAGGGGGTGCTCACCGAGCTGAGCTGGTACGGCGACCGGCCCGTCGAGGTGCACCTGGGGGAGGGCTTCCACTCCCGGCGCCTGGCGGTGCGCGCCAGCCAGGTCGGGCGCGTGCCGCCGTCGCGGGCGCCGCGCTGGACGCCGCGCCGGCGCCTGGCCCTGGCGATGCAGCTGCTCGCCGACGACGCCTTCGACGTGCTGCTGGACGGCGAGAGCGACTTCGAGGACGCCGCGCGGGTCGTCCCGGCGGTCGTCGGCCCCGGCGGGGCGGCGCTGTGCCACCGGCTGCGCTCCCCCGCCGCGGGCGCCCCCGGGGCCTGAGCGCCGCCGGCGGCCCGGGTGCCGCCGCGCGCGCCGGGCGGCACGATGGGGCGGTGCCGCCGCCGGCCGTGCCCGGGTGCGGGTGCCGCGCCTGCGCCGAGCGCACCCGCTCCACCGGCGCGGGTCCCGGCGGCGCGGACCCCGCCCGCGCCGCACCGGTGGTGCTGGTCCTCGTGGGGGCCGCGGGCAGCGGCAAGACGACGCTGCGCCGGCGCCTGCTGGCCGCCGCGCCGCAGCTGCCCGTCGTGAGCCTGGACGACCTGCGCCGCGAGCTGCGCGCCGCCGACGCCGCCGCGGGCCGGCCGGTGCGGGCGCTGCAGGCGTACTCGCTGCCCGCGGTGCGCCGCGCGCAGCGCCGCTGCCAGGCGCTGGCCGGCCTGGGCGCCGGCTACCTCGCCGACGCCACCCACCTGCGCCGCGCCGAGCGGGTGGCGCACCTGCGCACCGCCGCCGCCGCGCACCTGCCGGCGGAGGCGGTGCTCCTGCCGGACCTGCCGCCGGCCGAGCTGCTGCGCCGCGACGCCGCCCGGCCCGCCGACGAGCGGGTGCCCGCCGGGGTGCTGGCCCGCCACGCGCACCGGCGGTCCCTGCTGTCGGCGCCGGCGCTGCTCGCCGACGGCTTCGCGGTGGTGCACGAGCTGCCGAGCCCGCCGGGGTGCACCACCATGGCCGGTGGGTGCAGCCGGTCGCCCGGGACGGCGCGGGCGAAGGGCGGCGGGACGGACGTGGTGGCAGCGGTGGGGACGCAGCGGGCGCGGTCGAGGGGGGCGGTGCTGGTGTCGGCGGCCGGGCGCGGCGCCCTGGCCGGGCTGGCGGGGGTGGCCGCGATGACGGTGGGGGAGAAGGCCGAGCAGGCGCTGACGCACCGGCCGGACTCGCACGTGCCCGGGCGCGCGCTGCTGGGCCTGCTGGGCCGCCCGGCGGGGGACGCGCAGCGGCCGGTGCTGGCGAACCACGCGATGCACTGGGGCACCGGGGCCACCCTGGGGGCCCTGCGCGGGGTGTGGTCGGTGCTGGGGATGCGCGGGCCGCGCGCGCACCTGGCGCACACCGCGGTGCGGCTGTCCTTCGACCAGACGGCGGAGAACCTCTCCGGCGCCGGTGCCCCGCCGCACACGTGGCCGGTGCGCGAGCAGGTCGTCGACGTGGTCCACAAGGCCGTGTACTCGCTGGTGACGGGCCTGGTCGCCGACCGCCTCGTGGCGCCGCGGCTGCTCTCGCAGCGCGGCACGGACAGCCACTGAGGCGCACGGACGGGCGCACGGGGCGAGGGCGGGCGGTGGGCGAGCGCGGCGGCGGTCCGCCGGTGACGCCGGACGGGCGCTACCTCGTGGTGCGCGGGCGGCTGTGGCGCCGCGCGGACCCGGCGCTGCCCGAGGAGCGCCGGGCCGCGCTGGTGGCGGAGCTGATGGCGGCGCGGCGTGCGAAGGGCGCGGCCCTGCGCGCCGACGACGACGGCGCGGTGCGCTCGGCGAGGGAGCGGGTGCAGGCGGCCAAGGAGGCCCTGGGCGAGCGCGGGCCGGTGTGGTGGTCCGACGGCGCCCCGGACCTCACCCGCCGGATGGCGCGCACCACCGCCTACGCGGACTGGTTCGCGGCGCTGGACGAGGACGCGCCCGGGGACGACGCGCCGGGGGCCTGACGCACCCGGGACCGGCGGTCGGAGCGCCCGCCGCCGGTGGCCAGGGCCAGCGCGAGCACCAGCACGTCCGGCAGCACCAGCGCCGCGGGCCGCTGCGCGAGCCAGCCCGCCGCGGCGCCGGCGCTGCCCGGCGCGCCCAGCGGGCCGGGCACCTGCGGCACCGCGGCGCTGAGCACCGCGCACGCCAGCAGCACCGGCTGGTGCAGCAGGTACACCGGCAGGCAGCGCCGGTTCACCGCCGCCAGCACCCGACCGGTGCGCGCCCCGCGCAGCAGCCGCTGCAGCACCGGGCGCAGCAGCAGGAAGGTGCCCACCTGCGCGGCCGCCAGGGCCAGCGCCGCCGCCGAGGGCGGGGCCAGGTTCGAGCGGGCCGCGCCGGGCACCCCCACCGCCGAGGAGGGGTGGCGGGCCACCCCCAGCAGCACCGCCAGCGCCACCGCACCGGCCGCGGCGAGCGCGGCCCCGGCCCGCGGGGGCAGGGGGGCGTCGGCGTGCCGCAGCCCCAGCCCGAACGGCACGGACCAGCACAGCAGCGCCTGCACCGCCACCGCCACCGGCGTCGCCGCCCACCCGGTCCCGCCGCCGACCGCGTCGAGCAGCACCACGGCCGCGGCCGGCGCCAGCAGCCACAGCGCCGAGCGGGCCAGCAGCCGCTGCAGCGCCGGGCGCAGCAGCGACAGCGCGGCGAGCACCGCCAGGAACCACAGCGGGCTCAGCGCCAGGGCCACCACGGTGGGGGCGGTGCGCGGGCCCGGCACCGCGGCGGGCGCGGTCGCGACCAGCGCGGCGAGCACCACCGCGAGCGCGGCGAGCACCACGGGCGCGGCGGGCGCCCCGCGGCGCGCCGGTGCACCGCCGCGCCCGCGCCGCGCCGCGGCGAACCCGGCGGCGAGGAAGAGCGGGCCCAGCGTCTGCAGCACCCACGTCAGCGGGGCCAGCCCCGGCAGCACCGGCAGCGGGCTGACCGCCGCCAGGCCGTCCGGGCGCACGGCCAGGCCCGTCACGAGCCAGTGCCCGGCGACGACGGCGGCCAGCGAGCCCACGCGCAGCGCGTCGACGGTGCGGTCGCGCCCACCGGGCACCTCCCGCCGCGCGGCGGGCGCGGCGGGACGGGTCGCGCCGGTGGGTGGGGCGAGCGCCGGGGCGCTCACGGCGCGGTCACCAGCGCGGCGACCGCGGCCAGGGTGGCGCTGCCGCGGGCGAGGTAGTCCGAGTGCCCGTGCACGCCGTCCACCGGCAGGCGGCGCGCGCCGGGCGCCGCGGCGGCGTCGACGCCCAGGCCGAGGCCGAGGACGTGCACGTGCGGCACCCAGCGCACCGGGTCCCCCTCGCCGGTGGCGACCCAGCGGCGCACCCCGGCGGGCAGGTCCCCGGAGCCGACGCCGGGGCTGGCGAGGTCCACGACGTGGCGGACGCCGCGGGCCGCGCCGTCGGCGAGCGCGGCCGCGCACACGGTGCTGCCGTAGCTGTGGCAGAGCAGGACGGTGGCCCGGTGCTCCGGCGAGCGGTGCAGCGCCTCCAGGGTGGCGCGCAGCGGGCCGGCGGCGGCGCGGGCGGCGGCGTCGGTGGCGGCGCCCGGCCCCAGCCCGGGCGGGGCCGGGTGGGCGGCCCAGGCGAGCACGGCGGTGCCCGGCGCGGCGGTGCCCGGCGCGGCGGTGCCC
>NZ_JAAALM010000241.1 GCF_009906395.1 Kineococcus indalonis | reverse complement strand
CCCCCCGGCCGCCCCGGCGCCTCAGCGCCGCCGGCGCCACCACCGCCGGCCGGCCAGCGCGTCGGTGAGCCGGCCGGCGTCCAGCCGGCCGAAGTCGCGCTCGACGCCGTCCACGAGCACCACCGGCACCCGGTCCGACCAGCGGCGCACGGCCTCGGGGTCGGCGTCGACGTCCACCTCGGCCCACGCCGTGCCGGTGGCCTCGGCCACCCGGCGCACCACCTCGCGCCCCTCGTCGCACAGGTGGCACCCCGCGCGCGAGACCAGCACGACCCGCGCCCGCCCCGTGCTCTCCACGCCGCCCATCCTGCCCCCCGCGCCGGGCCCGGGCGCGCACCCCGCGCAGCGCGGCGTCGGCCTACGATGCGGGAGTGGCAGCTGCCCGGGTGACGGCGCCCGACCCGTGCGTCGCCGCCTTCTTCGACCTCGACAACACGGTGGTCCGCGGCGCGTCCCTCTTCTACTTCGCGCGCGGCCTGCACGCGCGCGGCTTCTTCTCCTCGCGCGAGCTGCGCGGCTTCGCCCGGCGCGCGGTGCACTTCGCGCTGCGCGGGGAGGTGCACGGGCACCTGCTGGAGGTGCGCGAGCTGGCGCTGGCGTTCGTGGCGGGGCACTCCACGGCGGAGATCCGCGCGATCGGCGAGGAGGTGTACGACGAGCACGTGGAGGCCAAGGTGCGCCCGGGGGTGCGGGTGCTGGCGGACCGGCACCTGGGGCAGGGGGCGCCGGTGTGGCTGGTGACGGCGGCGCCGGTGGAGCTGGCGGACGTGGTGGCGCGCCGGCTGGGCCTGACGGGGGCGCTGGGCACGGTGGCCGAGAGCGTGGAAGGCACGTACACGGGGCGCCTGGTGGGCGAGCCGGTGCACGGGGCGGCGAAGGCGGCGGCGGTGCGGGCGCTGGCGGAGCGCGCGGGGTGGGACCTGGCGCGGTGCGCGGCCTACTCGGACTCGGCGAACGACCTGCCGCTGCTGTCGATGGTGGGCTGGCCGGTGGCGGTGAACCCGGACCGCGCGCTGCGCCGGCACGCGCTGCGCAACGGCTGGGAGGTGCGCGAGTTCGGCCACTGGCGGCGCGCGGCGCGCTGGACGGCGCGGGCGGGCACGGCCGGGGCGGCGGGCGCGGCGGTGCTGGCGCTGGCGGGCCTGGTGCGCCGCGCGGGCTGATCGCGGGCTGATCGCGGGCTGATCGCGGGGCGGCCCGGTGGCCCGGTACGCGGACGGGCGGGCCCCCGGTGGGGACCCGCCCGTGCGAGCAGTCGCGCTCAGCTCACTTCTTGTTGCGGCGCTGGTGGCGCGTGCGGCGGAGCAGCTTGCGGTGCTTCTTCTTCGCCATGCGCTTGCGGCGCTTCTTGATGACAGAGCCCAAGGGGTCCTCGCTCACTCGACAGGGGATTCTCGCGTCCAGCCGCTGACGCGGCAAACCTTCCCCATGGTAGCGGTCCGCGGGGGCGCCGCGCCGCGCCCGCTCCCCCGCCCGGCCCGGGCGGGGGAGCGGCGGTGCGGGCACGGGGTGCTCAGGCGGTGTCGATGAAGGCCTGGCGCAGGTACTCGTGCACCGCGTCCTCGGGGACGCGGAAGGAGCGGCCGACGCGCACGGCGGGCAGGTCGCCGTTGTGCACGAGCCGGTAGACGGTCATCTTCGACACGCGCATCATCGACGCCACCTCGGCCACGGTCAGGAACCGGACGTCGGACAGCGGACGGTCCTCAGGCATCCCCACAGCACCTTCCACCTCGCGCCAGCGGCCCGCCGCCCTCCCGGACGGGGGAGCGGGGGGCGTCCCGCTCACCACTGTAGGGGCAGACGTGACGCCTGTGGAAGAGATGCGTGTCCGAAGTGTCACACTGAGTGACCTGAGCGCTCTGTGACTGCTGGCTACGCTCAGTCGAAGTCCGGGTCCAGGCCGTGCAGGGGGAAGGCCGCCCGCCGCGTCGCCAGCACCGCCCGGTCCACCGGGTCGTCCGGGTCGTAGCCGGAGGACCAGTCCTGGAACGCCCCGCTGGCGCCGTCCGTCATCGAGCGCGGCGCCTCCCGGCCGGTGGACTCCTCCACGTGCGCCCGCCACTCCGGGGGCAGCGGCGTCGACGGCTCCAGCGGCCGGTGCGCCGCCTCCGCCACCAGGTGCGCCCAGGTGCGCGGCACCACGTCCACCACCTCGTAGCCCCCGCCGCCCAGCGCCAGCCAGCGCCCGCCGGCCGCCGAGTGCGCCAGCGCGTGCATCGAGGCCGCCGCCACCCGCTGCGCGTCCAGGGAGAGCACCAGGTGCCCCAGCGGGTCCAGCGCGTGGGTGTCGCAGCCGTGCTGGGTCACCAGCAGGTCCGGGGCGAAGGCGGACACCAGCTGCGGCACCACCGAGTGCACCGCGCGCAGCCACCCGGCGTCCCGGGTGCCCGCCGGCAGCGCCAGGTTCACCGCCGAGCCCAGCGCCCCCGGCCCGCCCAGCTCGTCCGCGAAGCCCGTGCCCGGGAAGAGCGTCGTGCCCGACTCGTGCACGCTGATCGTCAGCACCCGCGGCTCGTCCCAGAACACCGCCTCGGTGCCGTCGCCGTGGTGGCAGTCCAGGTCCACGTACGCCACCCGCTGCGCGCCGTCGTCCAGCGCCGCCCGCACCGCCGCGGCCGCGTCGTTGTAGACGCAGAACCCGCTCGCGCAGCCCGGCTTGGCGTGGTGCATGCCGCCGCAGAAGTTCACCCCGTGCAGCGCGCGCCCGTCCAGCACCGCCCGGCCCAGGTCCACCGAGCCGCCCACGATGCGCGCGGCCGCCTCGTGCATGCCGGGGAAGGCCGGGTCGTCCTCGGTGCCCAGGCCGAAGACCTCCTGCGCGTCGCGCGGGTCGGCCGAGGCCGCCTGCACCGCGCGCACGTACTCCGGGTCGTGCACCGTGCGCAGCAGGTCGTCGTCGGCCGGGCGGGCCGAGACCACCCGCACCCCCGGCGCGGAGAACAGGCCCAGCGCCCCGCACAGGCGGGCCGTCAGGTCCAGCCGCACCGGCGCCATGGGGTGCCAGCGGCCGAAGTCGTAGCGGTTGAAGACCGGGTCCCACACGACCTGGACCGTGTCGGGCTCCGGGGGCGGGGTCACCGCGGGCTCCGGTGCGGTGCGCGGCGCGGGGCTGGCGGGGAGCACCCGGGCACCCTAACCACCGCCTCAGCTCCCCGACAGCTGCCGCGAGCGCGCCCAGGCGGCCTCGACGGCCGACACCAGCGCCGCGCGCACCCCGGACTCGTCCAGCTGGCGCAGGGCCGCGGCCGTCGTGCCCGCCGGGGAGGTCACCTGCTCGCGCAGCACCGTGGGGTGCTGGCCGGTCTCGCGCAGCATCGCGCCGGCCCCCACGACGGTCTGCACGACGAGCTCCGTGGCCGTGGCGCGCGGCAGCCCCAGCAGCACGCCCGCCTCGACCATGGCCTCCACCACGTAGAACACGTACGCCGGGCCGGAGCCGGACAGCGCGGTCACCGCGTCCAGGTGCTTCTCCGGCAGCACCACCGTGCGCCCGCACGAGCGCAGCAGGTCCTCGGCCTCGGCGAGGTCGGCGTCCGCGCAGGCGCTGCCGCCGGCGAGCGCGGCCATGCCCTCGTCCACCAGCGAGGGGGTGTTGGGCATGACCCGCACCACGGCCGTGCCGGCGGGCAGGCGCGCCTCGATCGCGGCGGTCGTCACCCCGGCGGCCAGCGAGACGAGCAGGGCGCCGGGCGCCAGGTGCGGGGCCAGGGAGTCCAGCAGGTCGGCGAGGTCCTGCGGCTTGACGGCCACCACGACGGTGGCCGCGCCGCGCACGGCGGCCGGGTCGTCGACCACGCGCACGCCGAAGCGCTCGTGCAGCTCGGCGCCGCGACCGGCGCGGCGGTCCACGACGAGGACGTCGGCGGGGCTGCGGCCGGCGCGCAGCAGCCCGCCCAGCAGCGTCTGCCCCATCACGCCGGCGCCCACCAGGGCCAGCGGGCCGTGCGAGCGGGGGACCCGGGCCGCCCCGGGCTCGCCCGCCGGGTCGCCCACGGGATCGCCCACGGGGTCGCTCACGCGGTGCCCTCCCCCACGGGTGCCGGCGCCAGGTGGCGGCGGGCGAACTCCAGCGTGCGGGCCAGCTCGCGCTCGCGCGCGGCGCGCCCGCGGGCCTTGCGGGTGTTCACCTCGGCGACCACCCCGCCGGTGAACCCGCTGCCCACCAGGTGCTGCAGGACCTCCGCGCACGGCTGGGCGCCGTCGCCGGGCACGAGGTGCTCGTCCTTGATGGAGCCGGAGCCGTCGCACAGGTGCACGTGCGCCAGGCGGTCGCCGAAGGAGCGCGCCAGCTCCAGGGAGTCCAGCCCGCTCGTCGCGGCGTGCGAGAGGTCCAGGGTGAGGTGGCGGTAGTCCACCTCCGTGGGGTCCCAGCCGGGCGCGTAGGCGACGACCTCCCGGCCGCGCGCGCGCCAGGGGAACATGTTCTCCACCGCCAGGGTCACGCCCGAGGAGCGCTCCAGCTCGCGCACCCCGTCCACGAAGCCGGCGGCGTACTCGCGCTGCCAGCGGAACGGCGGGTGCACCACGACGGTGGGGGCGCCCAGGTCGGCGGCCAGCTCGCAGGACTTCTCGACCTTGCCCCACGGGTCGCCGCGGCCCCAGATGCGCTGGGTCAGCAGCAGCGTGGGGGCGTGGATCGAGACGACCGGCACGCCGTAGTGGTCGACGAGGCGCTGCAGGGCGGCGGCGTCCTGGCTGACCGGGTCGGTCCACACCATGACCTCGACGCCGTCGTAGCCCAGGCGGGCGGCGATCTCGAACGCCGCGGTCGTCGACTCCGGGTAGGAGCAGGAGGTCGACAGCCCCACGGGGAGCGGCCCGCCGTGCTGGAGGTCCATGGCGTCCAACCTAGAGCGCGCCCGCGGCCGCGCGCGCTCCCGGCGCGGCACCGCGCTCGGCGCCGATGGCGTCCAGCCGGCGCAGGATGACGCCCTCGCGCAGCGCCCAGGGGCCCACGAGCGCCTCCTCCACGCCGAACAGCTCGAAGGCGGCCTCGGCGACCAGGGCGCCGGCCAGCAGCTGCGGGGCGCGCTCGACGGCCACGCCGGGCAGCTGGGCGCGCTGCGCGCACGTCATGGCGGCCAGCTCGGGCACGCGGGCGCTGAGGTCGGCGCGGCGCAGCACCCGGCGCACCCGCGGGCCCTCGGCGCTGGGCGCGGCGCCGCACAGGCGGGCCAGGCTGCGGAACGTCTTGCTGGTGACGACCACCGCGTCCGGGGCGCCGGCGCGGGTGACGTCGCGCACCCGGGCGGCGATCTGCTGGCGCACGTAGCGGCGCACCTCGCGCACCGCCTCCTTCGAGGGCGGGTCGCCGGGCAGGCGGTCGCGGGTGAGCCGGCCGGCGCCCAGCGGCAGGGAGAAGGACACGTCGGGCGCCTCGTCCAGCCCGGCGGCGACCTCCAGGGAGCCGCCGCCGATGTCCAGCACGAGCAGCCGCCCGGCCGACCAGCCGTACCAGCGGCGCACCGCCAGGAACGTCAGGTCCGCCTCGGCGGTGCCCGGCAGCACCTCCAGGCGCACGCCGGTGCGCTCGGCGACGTGGGCGAGCACCTGCTCGCCGTTGGTGGCCTCGCGCAGGGCGGAGGTGGCGAAGGCCAGCAGCTCCTCCACGCCGGCGTCCTCGGCCGCGCGGGCGGCCTCGTCGACGGCGTCGGTCAGGCCGGCGACGCCCCTGGCGTTGACCGCGCCGGCGCCGTCGAGGTGCTCGGCCAGGCGCAGCAGGCGCCGGGTGGAGTCCGCCGCCAGCGGGTGCGCGCCCGGGTGGGCGTCCACCACGAGGAGGTGGACGGTGTTGGAACCCACGTCGAGGACGCCCAGCCGCATGGTCGCGAGCGTATTGGACTCCCGGGCACCGCCCGCACCGCCCGCCCGGGAGCGCCGCGGGCACCCGCGCGGCGCGCTTACCCTCGTGCGGTGCGCCAC
>NZ_JAAALM010000240.1 GCF_009906395.1 Kineococcus indalonis | reverse complement strand
GTGCGGCGGGGGAGGGGCGCGACGCGCCCGAGTTGAGCGGAACAAGCTCAACTCTGGCAGTGTTGGACCCAGCGAAGTCGTTCCGCACCACTCGCCCGGAGGTAGCCCGTGGACCTCAAGCTCACCACCCGCGCTCAGGATGCGCTGGCCGACGCGGTCGGCCGCGCCACGTCCGCGGGTCACGCGCAGGTCGAGCCCCTGCACGTCCTCGCCGGCCTGATCGGCCAGGAGAACGGCGTCGCCGGCGCCCTGCTCGACGCCGTCGGGGCCGACCGCGCCCTGCTGGCCCACCGCGTCGACGGCGCGCTGGCCTCGCTGCCCAGCGCGTCCGGCTCGTCCGTCGCCCAGCCGCAGCTCTCCCGCCCCGCCCTGGCCCTCATGCAGGCCGCCGGGGACGAGGCGCGCGCCCTGGACGACGCCTACGTCTCCACCGAGCACCTGCTCATCGGCGCCTCCACCGGGCAGTCCGCCGCCGGTGAGGCGCTGCGCGCCGTGGGCGCCACCCGCGACGCGCTGCTGGACGCCCTGCCCGACGTGCGCGGCGGCGCGAAGGTCACCTCGCCCGACCCCGAGGGGACGTACAAGTCCCTGGAGAAGTACGGCGTGGACCTCACCGCGCAGGCCCGCGAGGGCAAGCTCGACCCGGTCATCGGCCGCGACGCCGAGATCCGCCGCGTCGTGCAGGTCCTCTCCCGCCGCACCAAGAACAACCCCGTGCTCATCGGCGAGCCCGGCGTCGGCAAGACCGCCGTCGTGGAGGGCCTGGCCCAGCGCATCGTCGCCGGCGACGTGCCGGAGTCGCTGCGCGGCAAGCGCCTGGTCGCCCTGGACCTGGCCGCCATGGTCGCCGGCGCGAAGTACCGCGGCGAGTTCGAGGAGCGCCTCAAGGCGGTGCTGGAGGAGATCCAGCGCTCCGAGGGGCAGGTCGTCACCTTCATCGACGAGCTGCACACCGTCGTGGGCGCCGGCGCCGCCGAGGGCTCCATGGACGCGGGCAACATGCTCAAGCCCATGCTCGCGCGCGGCCAGCTGCGCCTCGTCGGCGCCACCACGCTCGACGAGTACCGCGAGCGCATCGAGAAGGACCCCGCGCTGGAGCGCCGCTTCCAGCAGGTCTTCGTCGGCGAGCCGAGCGTGCCCGACACCATCGGCATCCTGCGCGGCCTGCGCGAGCGGTACGAGGCGCACCACAAGGTCGCCATCTCCGACGCCGCGCTCGTGGCCGCCGCGACCCTGTCCGACCGCTACATCTCCGGGCGCCAGCTGCCCGACAAGGCCATCGACCTCGTCGACGAGGCCGCGTCCCGGCTGCGCATGGAGATCGACTCCTCGCCCATCGAGATCGACGAGCTGCGCCGCGCCGTGGACCGGCTGCGCATGGAGGAGCTGGCGCTGTCCAAGGAGGACGACGCCGCCTCCCGCGACCGGCTGGAGGCGCTGCGCGCGCAGCTGGCCGACAAGCAGGAGCAGCTCACCGCGCTGACCGCCCGGTGGGAGCAGGAGAAGGCCGGCCTGAACCGCGTGGGCGACCTCAAGCACCAGATCGACGACCTGCGCTCGCAGGCCGAGCGGCTGCAGCGCGAGGGCGACCTGGGCCGGGCCAGCGAGATCCTCTACGGGCGCATCCCCGCCCTGGAGCGCGAGCTGGAGCAGGCGCAGGTGGCCGAGAGCCAGGCCGGCACCGGCGACCACAAGCCGATGGTCGCCGACGAGGTCGGCCCCGACGACATCGCCGAGGTCATCGCGGGCTGGACCGGCATCCCCGCCGGCCGCATCCTGGAGGGCGAGACCGAGAAGCTGCTGCGCATGGAGGACTTCCTCGGCGCCCGGCTCATCGGCCAGTCCACCGCGGTGCAGGCCGTCTCCGACGCGGTGCGCCGAAGCCGCGCAGGCGTCAACGACCCCGACCGCCCCACGGGCTCGTTCCTGTTCCTCGGGCCGACCGGCGTCGGCAAGACGGAGCTGGCCAAGGCGCTGGCGGACTTCCTCTTCGACGACGAGCGCGCCATGGTCCGCATCGACATGAGCGAGTACTCCGAGAAGCACGCCGTGGCTCGCCTCGTCGGTGCCCCCCCGGGCTACGTCGGCTACGAGGAGGGCGGCCAGCTCACCGAGGCCGTCCGGCGCCGGCCGTACTCGGTGGTGCTGCTGGACGAGGTGGAGAAGGCCCACCCGGAGGTGTTCGACATCCTCCTGCAGGTCCTCGACGACGGTCGCCTGACCGACGGGCAGGGCCGCACGGTGGACTTCCGCAACGTCATCCTCGTGCTGACCTCGAACCTCGGCTCGCAGTACCTGGTCGACCCGGAGCTGTCGCGGGCCACCAAGCACGACGCGGTGATGTCGGCCGTGCGCGGGCACTTCAAGCCGGAGTTCCTCAACCGGCTCGACGACGTGGTGGTCTTCGACCCGCTGTCCACGCAGGAGCTGTCCCGGATCGTGCAGCTGCAGGTGCAGCGCCTGGCCGACCGCCTCGCCGACCGCCGCCTGGCGCTGGACGTGACCGACGCGGCCAAGGACTGGCTGGCCCTGACCGGCTACGACCCCGCCTACGGCGCGCGCCCGCTGCGCCGCCTGGTGCAGCGCGAGATCGGCGACCGCCTGGCCCGGGCGATCCTGTCCGGGGAGGTCCGCGACGGCGACACCGTCGAGGTGGACGTGCAGGACCGCGACTTCACCGTCGACCTGGACGCCCCCGACGCGGCCCGCTCCAGCGGCCTGGTCGTGCGCCGCGCCCAGGACCCGGCCGTCAGCGCGATCTGACGTCGGAGCAGCCTGACGCACCGCCCCGCCCGGGGCGCACGACGCCCGCCGGACCGCACGGTCCGGCGGGCGTCCGCGTCCCCGGGGCGGGGGCGGTCTCAGGCCTCCCGCAGGCCGGGGTCGCCGGCCTCCACCACGAACGAGGCGCGCGTGTCCACCGGCGCGCCCGGCTGCGAGACGCGCTGCAGGGTGCGGAACTCCGCGCGCATCGCGTCGCGCTCGAAGCGGGCGATGCCGTACCCGCGCCGGTCGTCGGCCAGCTTCAGGTCCGGGTTGTCCTTGAGCTGGTCCGCGCCGTAGCCGTCGGTGCCGTCGCCGCCGGAGGTGATGGAGGTGCACACCAGCTCCACGCCGACCGGGCGGGCGGCGGGGTCCGTGGGGTCGCGGGTGAGGTCGGCGGCGTAGGTCTTGTGCACGTCGCCGGTCAGCACCACGGGGTTCTCCACCCCGCGCTCGGCGAAGCCGTCCAGCAGGCGCTGGCAGTCGGCGGTGTAGCCGTCCCAGGAGTCGGGGTTGAACCCGCGGTCCACGCCGGGCACGTAGTCGTGCTCGTGGAACATCACCTGCTGGGCGATGACGTCCCAGGTGGCCTGCGAGGAGCCCAGGCCCTCCAGCAGCCAGTCGCGCTGCCGGGCGCCCAGCAGGGTGCGGTTCGGGTCGTCGCGCTCCGGGCCCGCGGTGGGGAACGTGTCGCCGTTCGGCTGGTCGCTGCGGTGCTGGCGGGTGTCCAGCACGTGGAAGGTGGCCAGCCGGCCCCAGCCCAGGCGCCGGAACAGCTGCATGTCCGGGCCCTTCGGCATCGTCGAGCGCCGCAGCGGCATGTTCTCGTAGTAGGCCTGGTAGGCCGCGGCCCGGCGCGCGGCGAACTGCTCGCGCGTCGGGTACGGCTCCTGCTCCTCGGCGACCAGGTCGGCGTAGTTGTTCTCCACCTCGTGGTCGTCCCACGTCACGATCCACGGCGCCACGGCGTGCGCGGCCTGCAGGTCCGGGTCCGCCTTGTACTGGGCGTGGCGCTGGCGGTACCCGGCCAGCGTCGTGGTCTCCAGCCCGGCGTGGTCGCGCACGTTGCCCTCGCCCACGACGTAGTCGTTGGGCGCGTACTCGTAGATGTAGTCGCCCAGGAACACCACGACGTCGGGCTGCTCCTCCGCCAGGCGCCGGTAGGCGGTGAACCAGCCGTGCTCGTACTGCGCGCAGGAGGCGAACGCCGCCGTCAGCGGCGTGCCCCACGAGCGCGGGTCCGGCGCGGTGCGGGTGGTGCCCACCGGGGAGACGTGGGTGGTGCGGCCCGGCACCCGGAAGCGGTACCAGTACTCGTGCCCGGGGTGCAGGCCGGCCACCTCCACGTGGACGCTGTGGCCCAGCCGCGCCGAGGCGACCTCCGTGCCGCGGCGCACGACGCGGCGGAACGCCGGGTCGTGGGCGACCTCCCACTGCACCGGCACGTCGCGCTCGGGCATCCCGCCGCGCCCGTCCTCGGCGTACGGGTCCGGCGCCAGCCGCGTCCACAGGACGAAACCGTCCGGGGACGGCTCGCCGGAGGCGACGCCGAGGGTGAAGGGGTCGGCGAGCGTCTCGCCGGGGCGGCGGTCGGTCGGGGTGGCGCCGGCGGTCAGCAGTCCCGCGCCGAGCCCGGCGCCGAGCACGCCGGCGCCGCCCAGCAGGGTGCGGCGCGCGAGAGGGGGGAGGACGTCGGTCACGGGGGCTCCTGTGGTCGGCCTGTGCTTCTCCCCGGAGCGAACCGGCCGCCGGCGACCGCGGGGGGTGGCCCGGCCGTCGGGCCGGTGAACGCCCACCGACCATCAGGTGCACCGGGCAACTTCCCCCCCCCCGCTCCCGCGGGGCTCAGCCCAGGCTCACCTCCACCTGCTGCGCCCCGGCCGCCTCCAGCGCGAAGGTGGCCGCGCCCCCGGCGGCGGTGACCTCGTAGTCGCCGAGGAAACCGCTCACGGCGACGCGCCCGCCGGCGTCGGTGGTCAGCGTCGTCGGCGCCAGCCACCACTCGCCCTTCACCAGCCCGTGCAGGGCGTCGAACGACGGCTTGCGCGTGCCGTCGGCGCGCACCAGCCCCACGGGCGCGCCCAGCCACGCGCCCGCGTCGGACAGGCCCCAGTAGTTCACCGCCTGCACCGCCGGGTGCGAGAGCAGGGTGCGGTAGTGCCGCGCCACCTCGTCGGCCTGGCGCTCCTCGCCCTCCTCGGTGGACGGCCAGCTGGGCACCTGGTGGTCGTTGAGGTCCTCCACGTGCCCGGGCATCAGCTCGCCCGAGACGAGCGTGGTCTCGGTGAAGTGCAGCGGCAGCCCGAAGCGGGAGAAGCGCTCCAGGACCTCCAGGGTGCGCTCCTCGCCCCAGTACCCCTTGTGCATGTGGCTCTGCAGCCCCAGGGCGTCGATGCCCACGCCCGCCTCCAGGCACTCCTCCACGAGCCGCTCGTAGGCGGGGGAGAGGTTGAAGTCGTTGAGCATGAGCGTCGCCGACGGGTTCGCCCCGCGCGCCTGCGCGAACACCTCCCGCAGCAGCCCGACCCGTCCCAGCGACCGGGCCAGGCGGGTGATGCCGTTGTCCTGCTTGTCGTACTCCGGCATGATCACGGCCTCGTTGACGACGTCCCACACGTCGATCACCCCGGCGAACCCGCCGACCTCGCGGCGGATGCGCTCCAGCTGCGCCTGCAGCACCTCCTGCTCGGGCAGCTCCAGCAGCCACTCGGCCGTGGCGGTGTGCCAGGTCAGCGGGTGGCCCTTGACGAGCGCGCCGCGCTCGGTGAACCAGCGCGCGGTGCGCATCAGCCGCTCGGTGGCCGGCCGCCCGCGCACCGGCTCGAACTCGCCCCAGTAGAAGGGCAGGGTGGAGAAGTTGAACAGCTCGAACCACGCCTCGGCCAGCTCCTCGACCTGGGCGGCCGGCGCCGAGCGGCCGAAGAACGACGACGAGCCGTCGTCGCCGCCGTCGCCGTCGGTGCCGGCGGCGTGGGCGATGAAGTCGAAGCCGATGCAGCCGAACAAGAAGCGGTGGCGCAGCTGGCGCACGGTCACCTCCCGCCCGGCCAGCGGGGTGCCGTCGGGGCCGCGCACGGTCAGCGCGGCGTCGGCGACGCGGTGGCGCAGCGCGGGGTCCGCGCAGCGGGAGGTGGGCAGGGTCGCCGGGGTGGTGTTCACGGG
>NZ_JAAALM010000023.1 GCF_009906395.1 Kineococcus indalonis | reverse complement strand
GGGGTCGGCGTGGCGGCGGGCCCGCCGCCGGTGGCGCAGCCGCCCAGCCCGGCCAGCCCCGCCAGCAGGGCCAGCGCGGCGGCCAGGGCGGGGGCGGGCAGCACGAGCGTGCGCACGAGGACCCCCTGACGCGGCGCGGGGCCCGCCGGCGCGCGCCCCCTCAGAGCAGCGTGACCCAGTAGCTCCAGAACTGCACGCCCACCGCCGCGGCGATCGCGGCGAGGGTCAGCACGACCAGCAGCACCCGGAAGTCCACGACGGCGCGCGCGGCGCCGCGCAGCGCGCGCGGCACCGGCAGCAGCCCGCGGTCCAGGGCGTCGGCCAGGCTCACCCAGAAGGTGGGCACCACCACGGCCCACACGAGCATGCAGTACGGGCACAGGGCGTGGATGGGGAACAGCGCCTGGACCACCAGCCAGCCGACGAGGACCGCGCCGAGGGCGATGCCGAGCAGGTGGCCGCGCTCCACCCAGCGCGGCAGGGCGGTGCCCGAGAGCAGCAGCACGCCCAGCGTGGTGGAGACGGCGAAGGCGCCGATGCCCAGCAGCGGGTTGGGGAAGCCGAACAGCGCGGCCTGCGCGCTCTCCATGACCGTCTGGCAGGAGATGAACGGGTTCACGCTGCAGCTGGGCCGGTACCCGGGCTCGGTGGCCAGCCGGAAGCGCTCCACGGTGAGGACCATCGAGGCGAGGAGGCCCACCGCGCCGCCCAGGGCGAGCAGCAGACCGCGGGCGCGGGGCCGCACGGGCAGGTGCGACAGGTGCCGCTCCCCCGCCGCGCCGAGCTCGTCCGGTTCCCCCGGCTCCCCCGGCTCCCCCGGGTCGCCCGGGACGCCCGGGTCGCCCGCGGGCGACCCGGGGGGCTCGTCGCGCTCGCCGCCCTGGTGCTGCGCGGCCGCCGTGGTCCCGGACATCGCCCCTCCGTGCTGTGGCTCGTGCTGTGGCTCGCTGGTGCGTCTGGCTGCTGCGTGGCCGGCGCGCGCCCGCGCGCCGCTCCCCCAGCATCCTCGGCCCACCTGGGTGCGAGCTGGACGGCTCGGGCGGCACCCGGCGCGGGGCGGCGGGGCCCCGCGACCGGGGCGGTAGGTTCGCGCCGTGCCCGCTGCGTCGACCACGCCCGCCGCCCCGGCGGCCCGCCCGCGCTACGACGACGACCTGCGCCTGGCGCACGTCGTCGCCGACCAGGTGGACGGGGTGACGATGGAGCGCTTCCGGGCGCTGGACCTGGCGGTGGAGACCAAGCCGGACCTCACCCCCGTCACCGACGCCGACCGCACCGCCGAGGAGCTGATCCGCTCCTCGCTGCGGCGCACCCGCCCGCGCGACGCGGTGCTGGGCGAGGAGTTCGGCCTGGTGGGGCACGGGCCGCGGCAGTGGGTGGTCGACCCCATCGACGGCACGAAGAACTTCGTGCGCGGGGTGCCGGTGTGGGCGACCCTCATCGCCCTGCTCGACGACGGCGTGCCGGTGGTGGGCCTGGTGTCGGCGCCGGCGCTGCAGCGGCGCTGGTGGGCCGCGGTCGGCTCGGGCGCCTGGACGGGGCGCAGCCTGTCGACGGCCACGCGCACCCGGGTCAGCGGCGTGACGGAGCTGGCGGACGCCTCCTTCGCGTACTCCTCGCTGGGCGGGTGGGAGGAGCGCGGCCGCCTGGACGGCTTCCTGGAGCTGTCCCGGAAGGTGTGGCGCACCCGCGGCTACGGCGACTTCTGGTCGTACATGCTCCTGGCGGAGGGCGCGGTGGACATCGCCGCCGAGCCGGAGCTGGCGCTGCACGACATGGCGGCGCTGGTGCCCATCGTCACCGAGGCCGGGGGCCGCTTCACCTCCCGCGCCGGGGTGGACGGCCCGCACGGCGGGGACGCGGTGGCCACCAACGGCCACCTGCACGCCGCCGCGCTGGAGCACCTGGGCGTACCCGCTGCCGAGCGCTCCGAGCAGCCCGAGCGGCCGCCGGTGCCGTGAGCGCGCCGGCGGTGGTGACCGACCCGCGCGAGCGCCGGCTGCTGGCGTGGGAGGTCGTGGCGGTCTTCGCCGTCTCCCTGGGGATGAGCGGGGTGCGCGCCCTGGTGCGCTTCGTGGGCCTGGTCACCGCCCCGGAGGCCCTGAACGCGCAGACGTCCACGGTGCTGGGCAGCTACGCCCCGGACCGGCCCTGGCTGGACCTGGCGCTGCAGCTGGTCTCGGTGGCCTCGGGCCTGGCGCCGGTGCTGCTGGTGGCCTTCCTGCTGGCGCGCGGCGGGGAGTCGCTGCGCACGCTGGGGGTGGACGGGCGCCGGCCGGGGCGGGACCTGCTGGGCGGGCTGGGCCTGGCCGCGGTGATCGGCGGCTGCGGGCTGGTGCTGTACCTGGCCTCCCGGGCGGCGGGGTTCAACACGAACGTGGCCGCCTCGGCGCTGCCGGACGTGTGGTGGGCGGTGCCCGTGCAGGTCCTGGCGGCGGCCCAGAACGGGCTGCTCGAGGAGGTGCTGGTCGCCGGGTACCTGCTGCACCGGCTGGCGCAGCTGGGGGTGCGCCCGCTGCCGGCGCTGCTGGCCAGCGCGCTGCTGCGCGGTTCGTACCACCTGTACCAGGGGCTGGGCGGGTTCGTGGGCAACGTCGCGATGGGCCTGGTGTTCGGGTGGGTGTACCGGCGCTGGGGCCGGGCGATGCCGCTGGTGGTGGCGCACACCGCGATCGACGTCGTGGCGTTCGTCGGCTACGCGCTGCTGGTGGGGCGGGTGGCCTGGTTGCCCGGCTGAGCACGCCCGCTCGCCGCGCGTGGTGGCGCTGACCCGTCCGGGGGACGTGGTGTGAGGACCTCGTGAGCATCGCCGCGCGGGCCGTGCGGGCGCGCCCGGCTCGGCCTGCGGGGCCGGTGCGCGTGCACCTACGGTGGGCCGGTCCGAAGGACGCCGACGTCCCCGTCACCGATCCCGAGGAGCCGCCCGCAGTGCTCTCGCTCGTCTCCGCACCACCGTCCCTCAGCAGCTCCGTGTGGCTGACCCTGGCCGTCGCCGCCGCCTCCGCGGCCGTCGCCGTGCTCGCCGGCGAGCTGCTGGCCCTGGTCGTGCGCCGCCTGGGCCGCCACCACGACGTCCTGGCCCGCGTGGCCCAGCGCGGCAGGCGCCCGCTGGCGGGGCTGCTGGGGACCGTGGCCGTGCAGGTGTCGCTGAACGTGTACACCGGCCCCGCGGCCTGGCGCGCCCCGACGTTCTTCGTCCTGAAGATGGCGGTCGTGGCGTTCGTGGCGTGGCTGGCGGTGGTGGCCGCCAACGTCGTGCAGGACGTGGTGCTGCGGCGGTACCGCATCGACGTGCAGGACAACCTGCGCGCACGGCAGCGGCGCACGCAGGTCACGCTCGTCAAGCGCCTGGTGGTCGCGCTCATCGTCGTGGTCGCCGCGGCCGCGGTGCTGCTGACGATCCCGGGCGCGCGCGGGGTGGGCACGAGCGTGCTGGCCTCGGCGGGCCTGCTGTCCGTGGTGGCCGGCCTGGCGGCGCAGACGTCGCTGGCGAACGTGTTCGCCGGCCTGCAGATCGCCTTCACCGACGGCCTGCGCGTGGACGACGCGGTCGTGGTGGAGGGCGAGTTCGGCAACGTCGAGGACGTCACGCTGACGTACGTGGTGGTCCGCCTGTGGGACCAGCGGCGCATGATCCTGCCCTCGACCTACTTCACGAGCACGCCGTTCGAGAACTGGACGCGCAGCTCCGCGGACCTGACCGGGACCGTGGACTTCGACGTGGACTGGAACCTGCCGGTGGCCCGCGTGCGCGAGCACGTGGAGCGCCACGTGCGCGCGCACCCGCTGTTCAACGGCGAGGTGCTCGCGGTGCAGGTCACGGACGCGCGGGGCTCCTTCGTCTCCTTCCGGGTCCTGGTGAGCGCGAACTCCAGCGGTGAGCTGTTCGACCTGCGCTGCGCGGTGCGCGAGGAGGTCGTGGGGCTGCTGCAGCGCGAGCACCCCGAGGCGCTGCCGAAGGTGCGCGTGGAGGGCGGCGGCGGCGCGCAGCTGCCGCGGCAGGGTCCTCGGGAGGGCTCTCGGGAGGGTTCCCGGGACGGCGCCCGCACCGGCACCGGCCCGCTGTGACGCAGAGCACAGCCGCAGGAGTGGCGATCACGGTCAAGGGGAGGTAGTTCCCCGGACGAAGAACAGGCACGTGCCCATCGACGCCTTGATCTCTTCGCTCGGTCTCTTCGCCGCCACCGTCGGCATCGTCACCGGTGTCCCCCAGATCGTGCAGCTGGTCCGCTCGCCCGACGCCAGCGGCCTGTCCTTCTCCTCCGCCGTGCTGGGCGCGCTCGGCTCGGGCACCTGGCTGACCTACGGCCTGCTGCTGATGGACCCCGCCCAGCTGGTGGGCAACGTGCCCGGCCTGGGCTGCGCCGCGATCACGGTGGTCCTGGCCGCCCGCCGCCTGGGCGTGCCGCTGCGGCGCGCGCTGGTCGCGCTCGCCGCCTGGGCCCCCCTCGTCGCGGTCGCCGACGTGGTCGGCGGCGCCGCCCTCGTCGGCGCCCTGGCCACGGTGGTGTCGCTGGTGCGGATGGTCCCGCAGGTGCGCATCGCCTTCGGCAGCGGGTCGCTGGCCGGCCTGGCGCCGGGCACGTACGTGCTCACCCAGTTCTCCGCGACGCTGTGGACCGTGTACGGGGTCGCGACCGCGCAGCCCTCCGTCGTCGTGTGCTCGTTCGTCTCCATCCTGCTGGCCGGCGTGGTGCTCTCCCGCCGGCTGCCCCCGCGCCACGTCGTGCGGGCCCTGCACGACGGCCGCTTCGGCGTGCCCGGCCGGCTGCTGGTGCGCCCCGTGGTGGCGCTGGCCGCCTGAGCACCGGGACCCCCGCACGGCCCGTCGCCGCGCACCGCGGCGCCGGGACCGCCACCATCGGAGCAGCACCCGTGCCGATCGACGTGGAGGGACACCCGTGAGCGGTGGACTCGTAGCCCTGCTGGACGACGTGGCGGTGCTGGCGCGCGCCGCGGCCGCCTCCGTGGACGACATCGGCGCCGCCGCCGCGCGGGCCGGGGCGAAGGCCGCCGGCGTCGTCGTCGACGACACCGCCGTCACCCCGCAGTACGTGCGCGGCCTGGCCGCCGAGCGCGAGCTGCCGATCGTGCGGCGCATCGCCCTGGGCTCGCTGCGCAACAAGCTCCTCCTGATCCTGCCGGTGGTGCTGCTGCTCAGCCAGTTCCTGCCGTTCCTGCTCACCCCGATCCTCATGGTCGGCGGGGCCTACCTGTGCTTCGAGGGCGCGGAGAAGGTGTGGGCCAAGCTCAGCGGCCACGGGCACGGGCACGGCGGCCAGGAGCAGCTCGCGGACGAGGACGCCATCGTCTCCGGGGCGGTGCGCACCGACCTCATCCTGTCCGCGGAGATCATGGTCATCGCGCTCGACCAGGTCGCCGAGGACCCCTTCCTGACCCGCGCGGTGGTGCTGGCGGTCGTGGGCGTCCTCATCACCGTGCTCGTGTACGGGGTGGTCGGCCTCATCGTGAAGATGGACGACGCCGGGGTGCGCCTGGCCCGCTCGCCCCGCGGGGCCGTGGCGGGCCTGGGCCGCGGCCTGGTGAGGGGGATGCCCAAGCTGCTCACCGCCCTGACCGTCGTGGGCACCGCGGCGATGCTCTGGGTCGGCGGGCACATCCTGCTGGTGGGCGCCGACGAGCTCGGCCTGCACGCCCCCTACGAGGTGGTGCACCACGCGGAGGAGGCGGTCCACGAGGCCACCGGGGCGCTGGGCGGCGTCCTGGGCTGGCTCACCAACACCCTGGGCAGCGCCGTGCTCGGCCTCGTCGTCGGCGCGGCGGTGGCGGCCGTGGTGCTGCTCGTGCAGCGGCGCCGGGCCGGCGCCGCGCAGGGGGCCGGCGCGCACTGAGGCCCCGCGCTCCCCGGGCGGGCGCCGCGGCCGCGTGCGAGGCTCGGGCGGTGGTGGAGGGGGCGCGCGCCGGGCACCAGCCCACGCGCGCCGACCGCCTGGAGCGCGCGGTGGCCCGCGACGGGCCGGCGTGCGTGTGGTGCGGGCGGGAGCTGACGCGCCTGGTGCACCCGACCACCGACCACCTGGTGCCGCGGGTCAAGGGCGGGCCCTCGTGGCTGGAGAACGAGGCCGCCGCCTGCCGGCGCTGCAACGGCGAGCGCGGGCACCTCTCGCCGGTGGACTGGCTGCTGGAGTGCCGGCGGCGCGGCTGGCCGGCGGACCCGGCGTGGCTGCGCCGGCGCCTGGAGGAGCTGGACGCGGCCATCACCGCCCGCGGCGGGCAGCGCCGAGCGCGCCCCTACGTGCAGGCGCAGCTGCGCCGGGTGCGCCGGCTGGCCGACGCGGCCTGACGCGCGACCCCCGTGCGGCGGCGCGCGGCGGCAGGTGCGGGTCGCCGCAGCGCTGCGCCTCCGCGACGGACGCGGCGCGCCGCACCGTCAGCAGCTCCCCGGCCTCGTCCGCCCGCGCCGGGCGCAGCACCGGCGCGGGCGGGCCCGCCGTCGTCCCGCTCAGCGCAGGAACCACGCCCCGGGCTCGGCGAGGCGGTCGACGTCGTCCGGGCCCCAGGTGCCCTCGGCGTACGGCAGGACCGGCGGGCGGTGCTGCGAGAAGCGCTCGATCGCCCGCCACGCCGCGCGCAGGCCCTCCACGCCGGTGAACAGCGAGCGGTCCCCGACCAGGACGTGGTCGATGAGGTGCGCGTAGGGCAGCGCCGGCTCGGCGCCCTCGAAGCGGTCCAGCGGCAGGCTGGCGGTGCCGAGCACGGTGCCGCCGGCCACGCCCGGGCGGCGCACGGCCAGCTTCACGTCGAGGGAGCCGCCCTCCAGCAGGGAGAAGCTGATCGCGGCGGGCTCGCCGCCGCTCTCGCCGCCCTGGACGCCGGCGTAGGGGCCCTGCGCGGGGGGCTTGAGCACCAGGGTGATCCGCTGCTCGTCGGCGGCCATCTTCTTGCCGCTGCGCAGCAGGAACGGCACGCCCTCCCAGCGCTCGTCGTCGATCCACAGCCGCGCCGCGGCCAGGGTGTCGGTGGAGGAGGCGTCGGCGACGCCGTCGATGTCGAGGTAGCCCTCGAACTGGCCGAGGACCACCTCCTCGGGGTCCAGCTCGCGGAAGCGCTGCACCGCCGCGTCGCGGGCGGCCTGCACCGTCTGCGGGCGCAGGTCCGCCGGCGGCTCCATGGCCACCGTGGCGGCCAGCTGGAACAGGTGGGTGACGATCATGTCGAGGAAGGCGCCGGTCGCGTCGTAGAAGTCGGCGCGCTGGGCCACGTCGAGGGTCTCGGCGATGTCGACCTGCACCTGGGCGACGTGCTCGCGGCTCCACAGCCCCTCCAGCCAGGGGTTGGCCAGGCGGGCGTGGATGAGGTCCTGCGCGGCCTCGAAGGCGAGGAAGTGGTCGATGCGGAAGACCTGGTCCTCGTCGAAGACGCGCTGCACCTCCGCGTCGAGCTCCTCGAAGGTGGCCAGCGAGGTGCCGTAGGGCTTCTCGTAGACGACGCGGGAGCCGGCGGCCAGGCCGTGCGCGTCCAGCGCCCTGGTGGTGGCCAGGAAGGCGCCCGGCGGGATGGCCAGGTAGTGCACGAGCTGCACCTCGCCCTCGCCGGCGCCGAGCTGCTCGCGGGCCTCGCCGAGCACGTCGAGCAGGGTGCCGGGGTCGTCGGCGCCGAAGCCGCCGCTGGCGAAGAGCAGGTGCTCGGCGAAGTCGTCCCAGGGGCCCTCGGAGGGCTGCGGGCCGAACTCCTCCAGCGCCTCCCTGATGTGCTGCCGGAAGTCGTCGTGGGACATCTGGCCGCGGCTGCTGCCGACCAGCCGCCACTGCCGCGGCAGCCGGCCGATCTTGGCGAGCTGGAAGAAGGCCGGCATCACCAGCCGGCGCGACAGGTCGCCCGTCGCCCCGAACATCACGAACACCGTGGGCTTGTCGTCCCCCGCCTGCTGCTGCGGGGACTGCGCTGTCTCGGTCACGGGGCAGACGCTATTGCCTCCCCGGACCGCGCGCCGGGTAGGGTGCCGAGCGTGACCACCACGACGCCCTGCGCGCGCCCGGGCCGCTGCCCGCGCACGCCGAGCGGTGCGTGGTGGCGGGTGTCGGCGGTCGCCTGACGCTCCCACGTCCCGGTGGCCGCCTCGTCGAGGAGGCCCGCCCCCGGGACGGCCCCTCGACGGCCGGCCGCGCCAGCCCCACCGAGGAGGAACCCCGTGCCGCACCCCGACCCCGCCGCGCTCGTCGCCGACCTGCTGCGCGGCGAGGCGCCGTTCGCCCTGCTGCGCCGCCTGGACCCCCGCACCGGCGAGCCCGGCCCCGTGGAGGTGCTGCGCGGGCCCGTCACGACGGTCGAGCACCTGGCCGACGTGCCGCTGCCCACCGGCACCCCCGGCACCCCCGTCGCCGACGCGCTGGCGCTGGTGCCCTTCCGCCAGCTGCGCGAGCGCGGCTTCGAGGTGCACGACGACGGCACCCCGCTGCAGGTGCTGCGGGTGGAGAGCGCCGAGGAGGTCGCGCTGGAGGAGGCGCTGCGGGTGCTGCCCGACGCGGACGTGCCGCTGCGCGACGTGGCCCCGGACCTGTCCGACGAGCAGTACGCCGACGTGGTGCGCCGGATCATCGCCGACGAGATCGCGCAGGGCTCGGGCGCGAACTTCGTCATCCGCCGCGACGTGGACGGCGTCGTGGACGGCTTCTCCGCGGAGACCGCCCTGAGCCTGTTCCGCCGGCTGCTGGTGGCTGAGCACGGCGCCTACTGGACGTTCGTGGTGCACGTGCCCGGCGAGGGGGGCACCTCGCGCACCCTGGTGGGCGCCAGCCCGGAGGTGCACGTGCGGATGGCCCGCGGCGAGGTCGTCATGAACCCGATCTCGGGCACGTACCGCTACCCGGCCACCGGCCCGGACGCCGACGGGCTCGTGGAGTTCCTCACCGACCCCAAGGAGGTCGAGGAGCTGTTCATGGTGGTCGACGAGGAGCTGAAGATGATGTGCTCCGTCGGCGACCTGGGCGGCACCGTGCACGGCCCGTACCTGCGGGAGATGGCCAACCTCGCCCACACCGAGTTCGAGCTGCGCGGGCAGTCCACGCTGGACGCGCGGGAGGTGCTGCGCCAGACCATGTTCGCCGCCACCGTCACCGGCAGCCCGCTGCAGAGCGCCTGCCGGGTCATCAAGCGCTTCGAGCCGTCCGGGCGCGGCTACTACGCCGGGGCGCTGGCGCTGCTGGGCCGCGACGGCGCGGGCGCGCAGACGCTGGACTCCCCCATCCTCATCCGCACCGCCGACGTGCGCACCGGCGCCGACGGCACCGGGCGGGTGCGGGTGTCGGTGGGCGCGACGCTGGTGCGCGGCTCCACCCCCGAGGGGGAGGTCGCCGAGACCCACGCGAAGTCCGCGGGCGTGCTGCGCGCCCTGGGCGCGCTGCCGCCGCTGGCGCGCAGCGGCGCGGACGGCGCGGGGGCCCCGGCGCGGCGGGTGCCGCTGTCGGCCGACCCGCGGGTGGCCTCGCTGCTGGCCGGCCGCCGCGACCGGCTGGCGCGCTTCTGGCTGGAGCCGCAGCGCCTGCCGGAGGGCGCCGCGCTGGGCGAGGCGCTCGTCGTCGACGCCGAGGACACCTTCACCGCGATGCTGGTGCACCTGCTGGCCTCGGCCGGGCTGCGCGCGCGGGTGCTGCGCTACGACGACCCCGGGCTGGAGGCGGCGCTGGCCGCGCACCGCGGCCTGGTGGTGATCGGCCCGGGCCCGGGCGACCCCGAGGACGCCTCCGACCCGCGCATCGCGCGCCTGCAGCAGCTGGCCCGCGCCCTGAGCGGCGCCGCCCGCGAGGGCGGCAACCCCCTGCTCGGGGTGTGCCTGGGCCACCAGCTGCTCGCCGGCGCGCTGGGCCTGCCGCTGCGCCGCAAGGACGCCCCGCACCAGGGCACGCAGCTGGAGGTCGACCTGTTCGGCCGCCGCGCCACCGTGGGGTTCTACAACTCCTTCACCGCCCGCGTGGACGCGGCGGCCGTGGCGCGGCTGGCCGGGGAGGGCACCGAGGTGTCCACCGGCCCGGCCGACGAGGTGGTGGCGCTGCGCGGGCGGGGCTTCGCCGGCATCCAGTTCCACCCGGAGTCCGTGCTGACCCTGCAGGGCCCGGACCTGCTGCGCTCGCTCGTGCAGCCGCTGGTGCAGCAGCCCGCGGGGCGCTGAGGGCACCGGGCCGGGGCGGGAGCACCGCCCCGGCCCGGCGCGCTCAGGCGCGCACGCCCTTCAGCAGCTCGCGCATCCGCTCGACCTCGACGCGCTGGGTGGCGTCCACCTCCGCGGCGAGCTCCTGCACCCGCACGTCGGTGCCCTCGACCAGCGCCTCGCGCGCCATGACCAGGGCGCCCTCGTGGTGCGGGATCATCAGCTGCAGGAACAGCTCGTCGAACTCCGCGCCGCGCGCGTCGGCGAGCTGCTGCAGCTGCGCGGGGGTGACGGCGCCGGGCATCTCGGCAGCGTCGCCGCCGTGCCCGCCGTGCCCGCCGTGCCCGTCCTGCAGCGCGGCGGCGCCGGCCACCCCGCCGCGCTCGTCCAGCCAGCTCCGCAGGACGTCGACCTCGGCGCCCTGCCCGGCGGCGATGCGGGCGGCGAGGGTGCGCACGCCCTCGTCCTGGGCGCGCTCGGGCGCCAGCTCGGCCATCTGCAGGGCCTGCAGGTGGTGCGGGACCATCGCGGCGGCGAAGTCCACGTCGGCGGCGGCGGGCGGCGGCTCCTGCCGGGGGGGCACGGCCGTCGTGGTCGCGGCGGGTTCGCCCGGTCCCTGCGGCAGCAGCACGGGGGCGGTGGGCTCGGGCGCCTCGGTCCCGGCGCCGGTGCAGCCGGCCAGGACGGCGAGGGCGCACAGGAGCGCGGCCGCGCTGGAACGCTTCACGGACGGTGTCTACCCACTGGGTGACGGCCAGGTCAAGCCTGTACGAACCCTGTGGAACAGGCCACACTGCGTTCCATTGCCCCCACGAACAGTGAGGAAGTCGTGACCGCTCCCACTCGCTCCCCCGCACGGCGAGCACCTCGCCGCCTCGCCGCCGCCGGCCTCTCGCTGGCCGTGCTCGGCCTCGGCGTGCCCGCCGCGGCCGCCGCCCCCCACGACGCCCCGGGCACGCCCGGGGTGGACCAGGTCTCCTCCAGCAGGAACCTGCGCCAGATCGCCAACGTCCCCAAGCAGCAGGGCTTCGAGTCGGCCACCTCCTTCGGCACCGACATGGCCTTCCAGGGCGACTACGCCTACGTCGGCAACTACGACGGCTTCACGGTCTACGACATCAGGAAGCCGCACGAGCCGCGCATCGCCAGCCAGGTGCTGTGCCCCGGCGCGCAGAACGACATCAGCGTCTACGGCGACCTGCTGTTCCTGTCCACCGACTCCAGCCGCAGCGACGACTCGTGCACCAGCACGGCGCAGCCGGCGACGCAGCGGGAGTCCTGGGAGGGCATCAAGGTCTTCGACGTCAGCGACCCGGCCGCCCCGCGCTACGTCTCCGCGGTGGAGACGAAGTGCGGCTCGCACACCCACACGCTGCTGCCGGACGAGGCCTCGGGCACCGCGTACCTGTACGTCTCCTCCTACAGCCCGAACCCGACGCTGCCGGACTGCGCCCCGCCGCACGACCTCATCTCCGTCGTCGCCGTGCCCCTGGACGCGCCGGAGCAGGCGGCCGTGGTCGCCGAGCCGGTGCTCTTCCCCGACGGCGGCAACCCCGGCGGCACCGTGCACCCCAGCGGCATCGCCGACCGCAGCGCCACCACCGGCTGCCACGACATCACCGTCTACCCCGCCAAGGACCTCGCCGCGGGCGCCTGCATGGGTGACGGGGTCCTCCTGGACATCTCCGACCCGCTGACCCCGCGCGTCATCGAGCGCGTGCAGGACCCGAACTTCGCGTTCTGGCACTCGGCGACGTTCAACGAGGCCGGCACCAAGGTCGTGTTCACCGACGAGCTCGGCGGCGGCGGGGCGGCCACCTGCCTGCCCACCGTCAGCGACGAGTTCGGCGCCGACGCGGTCTACGACATCACCGGCACCGGCGACGGCCGCTCGCTGGAGCGGCGCAGCTACTTCAAGATCCCGCGCGACAACACCACCACCGAGAACTGCGTGGCCCACAACGGCTCGCTGATCCCGGTGAAGGGCCGCGACATCATGGTGCAGGCCTGGTACCAGGGCGGGATCTCGGTGTGGGACTTCACCGACTCCGCGAACCCGCGCGAGATCGGCTTCTGGGAGCGCGGCCCGCTCTCGGCGACCGAGCTCGTGCTCGGCGGCTCCTGGTCGGCGTACTACTACAACGGCCACGTCTACTCCAGCGACATCCAGAAGGGCCTGGACGTGCTCGCCCTGGACGACCGCGCCACCGCGCCGGCGCGGAAGGTGCGGCTGGAGCGCTTGAACGTCCAGACGCAGCAGGAGTCCGGCGACCGCGGCTGGGGCTGGGGCGGCTGGGACCGCCCCCGGCACTGAGGCGCTGAGCCCCGGGCACCCGGGACCCCGTGGCGGGGTCCCGGGTGCCCGGGTGCTCCCGCCGAGGGCGGGAACGACGAAGGCCCGGACCGTGTGGTCCGGGCCTTCGTCTCACCAGTAGCGGGGACAGGATTTGAACCTGCGACCTCTGGGTTATGAGCCCAGCGAGCTACCGAGCTGCTCCACCCCGCGTCGATGAGACGAGCTTACGCCACGATGGCGGGAGCACCAAATCGCCGTGGACGGGCCGGCGGAGTGGGCCGCGGGCGACCCGCCACACCCGGGGGCGCCGGGAACGACGAAGGCCCGGACCGTGTGGTCCGGGCCTTCGTCTCACCAGTAGCGGGGACAGGATTTGAACCTGCGACCTCTGGGTTATGAGCCCAGCGAGCTACCGAGCTGCTCCACCCCGCGTCGATGAGACGAGCTTACGCCACCGTGGCGGGAAGGCCAAATCGCGGTGGCGGGCCCGGTGCCGGCCGGACCCGCCGCCCCGTCTCACGGCGTCGGCGCGCCGCTCGGCGTGGCCGCCGGGTCCGGTGCCGCCCCGGAGGCCCCGGCCAGCGCGGCCTGCGCGGCGCTGGCCGACTCCACCGCCGCGCGCAGCCGCTCCTGCGCCTGCCCGTACGCCGTGAAGTCCTGCCGCGCCAGGGCGGCCGCGGAGTCCTGGATCGCCGAGCGCGCCTCGGTGAGCGCCGCCTGCAGCTGCGCCTGCGGGTCGCCGGTCACCGGCGCGACCGGCGCGGGCGCACCGGTCGCCCCCGGCGCGGGGCCGGCCGTGGGCGCGGGGGCGCCGCCGATGGGCGGAGCGCCCTCGTCACCGGCCGTCGCCCCCGAGTCGCCGGCGAAGACGTCGTCCAGCGCCTCGTTGAGCGTGTCGGCGATGGCGATCTGGTCGCCGAAGACCGCGACCACCTTGCGCAGCTGCGGGAAGGAGTTCTGCCCGGTGCTGCGCGCGTAGATCGGCTCGACGTACAGCAGCCCCCCGCCGACCGGCAGCGTCAGCAGGTTGCCGTTGATGACCTCCGAGCCCTGCCCCAGGCTCAGCAGGCGCACCTGCTCGGCCACCGCGGCGTTGGACTGGATGTCGTTCTGCACCTGCACCGGACCCGCCACCACCGACGACTGCGGCAGCTCCAGCAGCCGGATGGTGCCGTAGCCCTCGTTCTTCTCGCCGTCGGCCGACCCGGCGTCGGCGTCCACCGCGGCGAAGCCGGTGATGATCTGGCTGCTGGAGCCGCGGTTGTTCGAGGTCGGCACGTACGTCGTCGTCAGGCTGAAGGCCGGGGACGGCTGACCGGGCATCTGCAGGGTCAGGTAGTACGGCGGCTGGGCGGGGCGCTGCTGACCCTGCGCGACCTCCGAGGCGGTCGGGTCCTGCGGCACCTGCCAGAAGTCCTGCCCGGTGAGGAAGGAGCGCGGGTCGGTGACGTGGTAGCGCGAGAGGACGTCGCGCTGCACCTTGAACATGTCCTGCGGGTAGCGCAGGTGGCTCATCAGCGAGCCGCTGACCTGCGACAGCGGCTGCACCGCGTCGGGGAAGGCCTTCATCCACGCCATGAGCACCGGGTCGGTGTCGTCCCAGGCGTACAGGGTCACCGCGCCCGTGTAGGCGTCGACGGTGGCCTTGACCGAGTTGCGCACGTAGTTGACCGTGCGGTCCTGCAGCGCCTGCACGCTCTGCGTCTGCGTGGTGAGCGAGTCGGTGGTCACCTCGCCCAGGCGCGTCGTGGAGGAGTACGGGTACGAGGCGGAGGTGGTGTAGCCGTCGAGGATCCACAGCACCTTGCCGTCCACCACGGCCGGGTAGGCGTCGCCGTCCAGGGTCAGCCACGGGGCGACCTTCTCCACCCGCTCGCGCGGGGTGCGGTCGTACAGGATCCGCGAGTCCGCGTTGACCTGGTTGGACAGCAGGATGTTCTGGTCGCCGAACTTCAGCGCGTAGACCAGCTTGCGCAGCAGGCCGCCCACCGGCACCCCGCCCCCGCCGGTGTAGGAGGTGCGGGCGTAGCCCTCCGGGGAGTTGTCCGGGTAGTCGATCTCGACGGCGTCGCCGCCGCCGGCGATCGAGTAGTCCTCGGTGCGCTCGCCGAAGTAGATGCGCGGCTCGTAGTCGCCCAGGTCCCCCTGGGAGGGGATGTTCGCCTCGAAGTACGACGGGCGCCCGTCGGGGGCCCGCTCGTTGCCGCGCGCGGCGACCACGCCGTAGCCGTGGGTGTAGACGGTGTGCAGGTTCACCCAGGTGCGCTGCGAGTCGCTCAGGCCCTCGAGGTTCAGCTCTCGGGCGGCGATCACGGTGTCCTGCGTCTGGCCGTCCAGGGAGTAGCGGTCCACGTCCAGCGGGTCGGGGAAGGCGTAGTAGTTGCGCTGACCCTGCGTCTGGCGGAAGGCGTCGGAGACGACGTTGGGGTCCAGCAGGCGCACGCCGGGGATCGTGTCGGCGTCCTCGCGCAGCTGGCCCGGCGAGACCGAGGTGTCGGGCTGGTAGTCGGTGGTCTCGGTGTCGGCGACGTCGTACGCGTCGCGGGTGGCCCGGATGTTGCGGTCGACGTACTCCGCCTCCAGGGCCTGGCGGTTCGGGGTGACCTGGAAGCGCTGCACCGCCCACGGGTAGACGCCGCCGACGGCGATCGCGCTGACCACCAGCAGGCCGGTGCCGATGGCCGGCAGCCGCCACGAGGTGCCCGCCGCGGCCGCCACGAACAGCAGCGCCACCACCACGGCGACGATCGCCAGGATCGCCTTGGCCGGCAGCACCGCGTGCACGTCGGTGTAGCTGGGGCCCACGACGTCGGCGATGTTGATGTTGCCGGACTCGCTGACCATGATCTCGTAGCGGTCCAGCCAGTAGCCGACCCCGCGCAGCACCAGGAACAGCGCGGCCAGGGAGGCCAGGTGCACGCGCGCCTCGCGGGTGGTGCGCTGCCCGCCGCCGGCCAGGCGCAGGCCCCCGTACAGGTAGTGGGTGGCCAGCGCCGCCAGGCCGGCCAGGACCACGGCCGCCGACAGGAAGCTGACGACGAAGCTCAGCCAGGGCAGCGAGAAGACGTAGAAGCCCTGGTCCATGCCGAACTGGGCGTCCTCGGTGCCGAAGCTGGTGCGGTTCAGCCACAGCAGCAGCGTCTCCCAGCGGCTCATGGCCACCGAGCCGCCGAACAGGCCCGCGGCCACCGAGAGCACCACGACGACCAGGCGGCGCAGCGGCTCCAGGGACTCGCGGTAGCGGTCCAGGCCGGCCTGCTCGGTGGAGATCGGGGCGTACACCGGGCGGGTGCGGTAGCCCAGGGTCAGCGAGGCCGCCACCGCCCCGCCCAGCAGCAGGGCGCCGACGGCGAACAGCGCGGCCTGCAGCCACAGCTTGGTGGTGAAGGTGCGCAGGAAGCCGAGCTGGTCGAACCACCAGACGTCGGTGGCGATGCGGGCGCCGACGACGACGGCCACGACGAGCGCCACCAGCACGAGGACCGTGGGCAGCGCGGCGCCGCGGCGGCGCCGCCGCAGCACCGGCCGGGCGGGGCGGCGAGGAGGGAAGCTCACGAACGAGGAACTTACAAGCCGCCGCACGGGTGCCCGCGACACCGGATCGTGACCTCTTCGTTGCACGGCGCGCCGTCCCCCCACCGGGGGACGGCCCGGCGCGCGCTCCGCGGCGCGTCGCACGGGCGTGCCACCATCGGCCCCGTGAACGAGCTCGACCAGTCCAGCGCGCCCGCCCCGACCTCCGGCTCCCTGTGGCGCACCGTCGCCGAGATCGAGCGCTACGTGGCCGCCGACGGCTGGGGCGCCCCCCTGCGGCTGTTCGCGCTCGTGCGCACCGCGGACGCGCTGCGCCGCGACCCGGCCCTGGCCCGGCGCCTGCCCGAGCAGGTCGTCGCCGAGGCGCGCGCCGACGCCGGCCACCTGACCTCCGTGGAGCAGGACGGCCTGCCCGACGTCGACGACCTCGACGAGCTGCTGGGCCAGCTGGCCTGGCCCGACGGCGTCGACGGCGCCGCCCTGGTCGTCGAGCGCATCCTCGTGCCGCCGGACGCCGAGGCCGAGGTGCGCGCCGCCGCCGGCGGCGACGAGCGCGCCCGCGCCGCCGCGCTGGCCGCGCACCCCCTGGCCGAGGACGTGCGCATCGCCGTGGGCGTGCTGCGCGACGGCACCCACGAGTGCGCCGTGCGCTCGCGCTCGAAGGACTCCGACGGGGAGGTGGCCACCGGCGCCGACCTCGTGCCCGGCCTGGTCAACGCGCTGCAGGCCACGCTGCAGGACTGAGCCGGCTCAGGCGCGCGGTCGGCCGCGCGGGCTCAGCCCGCGGCGAGCTGCTCGCAGGTGCGCACCCGCGCGCCCCGGCCGGCCCCGATGTCCTCCACCGCCTCGCGCGCGTCGTGCAGCGTGGCGACACCCACCACCGTGATGCCCGCCGGGGCGGTGCCGGCCACCTCGCCGCACTCCTGCGCGGGGGCCAGGAACCACCGCGCCCCCGCGCGGCGGGCGCCGATGACCTTCTGCCGCAGCCCGCCGATGGGCTGCACCGTGCCGTCCACCGCGATCGCGCCCGTGCCGGCCACGTGCTCGCCGCCCGTCATGGCGCCGGGGGTGAGCAGGTCCACCACCGCCAGCGCGAAGACCGTGCCGGCGCTGGGGCCGCCGACGTCGTCGATGGCGATGTCCACCTCGAAGGGGAAGTCGTAGTCGACGTCGGGCACCACGCCCAGCAGCGTGGCGCCCTGCGGGGCGTAGGTGCGGGTGGTCACCTCGCGCGCCTCGCCGCCGCGCTGGATGCCCAGGCGGACCTGCGCACCGGCGGGCAGGGCGCCCACCGCGGCGCGCAGCGCCTCGAAGGTGCCCACCGGGGTGCCGTCGACCGCGGTGATCTCGTCGCCGGCGCGCAGCACCCCCGCCGCCGGGGCCTCGGCGTCCACCTGCTGCACGCGCCGGGTGGTGGTGGCGGGCACCTGCACGCCGAGCTCGGTGAGGGCGGCGACCTTGGCGTTCTCCTGCGAGCCGGTCATCTCCGCCGCGCTCTGCGCGTCCGCCTCCTCCTGCGTGGTGCGCGGGGCGTAGTACAGCTCTCGCGGCACCACGGAGACGTCCTCGTCGCGCCAGTCCAGCAGCACCTCGGCCAGGGAGACCTCCAGGCCCGGGCCGCCGCGCAGCGACACCGTCGTCAGGTCCAGCCGGCCCTCGGTGGGGTACGTCGGCGCGCCGGAGACCTCCACCAGCGCCCGCGCGTCGCGCGCCCCGGCCGCGCCCTCCCCCGGCTCCCCCGGTGCGGTGAGCACGTCGCGCACCGGGCCGGGCCCGAGGCTGACGTAGGGCACGTCGAGCACGCCGGCCAGCGCCACGAGGGCGACCGCGCAGAAGGCGGAGGCGGTCAGCAGCACCCCGCGCGGGGAGAGCGCCTCGCGCCCGGCCGCCGCCGCCGCGCGGGGCGGGGGCTCGTGCCCCGCGCCGGGGTCCGGGGCGGGCTGCGGCGTCGCGGGCGGCACCCGAGCACCCTACGGCCCGTGCCCGCGGCGTTCGCCGGGGGCGATCGCGGGGCCCGCGCAGGAACCCCGGCGGGCGGCCGCTCGTCGCTCCACGGACGGGAGGGCCAGAATGGGTCAGCACCCGTCGGACGATGCGGAGGATCACCGTGGACCAGCGAGGCGACGAGGAGCCCCAGGGCCCCGACGAGGGCCGGGACGACGGCCGGGACGAGGACCGCGGCGAGGAGCGCGACGCCGGGTCGCGGCGGGAGCAGGGCGGGCAGCCCGGCTTCCGGCCCTCCGGCACCCCCGGCAAGCAGCCCCCGGGCGGCAGCGGCAACCCGCTGGAGGA
>NZ_JAAALM010000239.1 GCF_009906395.1 Kineococcus indalonis | reverse complement strand
ACCGCCCCGCCGACCTGGACCTCACCGGCAGCGGCGGGCGGTGGCGGCGCCTGCTGGTGCTGGCCACCACCGGCGGCGGCCCCTTCGACGACACCGGCACCGTGGAGTTCGAGGCCCACGCCCGCGACGGCGGGCGCCGCGACGTGCAGCGCGAGGTGTCCGCCTTCCGCCGCGAGGGCGGCCGCTGGCTGTACGCGGGCCCGGCGACCCCCGCCCGCTGACCCTCCCCGCCGCCCCGCGGGGGCGCCGCGCAGGGCGTGTCGCGGGGTTGACCTCGCTGACGCTGGGTAAGAGCGTGGAACAGGATCGTCGATCTGGTCGAGGAGGACACGTCCGTGAAGCTGGACTGGCTCAAGCCCGTCGCCACCGACCCCGGTCCCCACGTGAGCGTCTACGTGGACGTCTCGCGCACGCGGGAGAAGGGCGCGCACGAGATGGAGGTGCGCTGGAAGGACGCCCGCGAGGCGCTCGCCGGGCAGGGCGCTCCCGAGCCGGCCCTGGAGGCCCTGGACGGCGTCGCCACCACCCCCAGCGAGGTCGGCGGTCCGGTCGGCCGCGCCCTCATCGCCTCCGCGAACGGCATCGAGATCGACGTGCTGCTGCCCGACCCGCCCGCGCAGGACGAGGCCGTGGCCGGCCCGGTGGCGCACCTGATGCCGCTGGTGCGCTCGCTGGCCGACGACGTGCGCTACGTCCTGGTCGAGCTGGACCGCGCCGGCGCCGACATCACGGTGACCAGCTCCGACGCCCCCCGCGGCAGCGAGGAGGTCCGCGAGGTCACCGCCGGGCACGACCTGCTGCACAAGATCCCCGGCGGCGGCTGGGCGCACCTGCGCTACCAGCACGCCGTGCAGGACTCCTGGGACCACAACGCCGCCGCGGTCGCCGACGAGCTGCACACGATCGTGCGCCAGCAGCACCCCGAGGTGGTGCTGCTGACCGGCGACGTCAAGGCCGCCGCCTCGCTGCGCAGCAAGGCCGCCAAGCAGGTGCTGGAGCTGCTCGTGGACGTGCCCGGCGGCAGCCGGCACGCCGGGGTGCACGAGGAGTCCTTCAACGCGGCCGTCGCCGAGGCGCTGGAGGAGGTGCGCCGCCGCCGCCGCGACGCCGTCGTCGACGAGTTCGAGCAGGAGGCCGGCCGGGGCGGGCGGGCCGTCAAGGGCCTGGCGCCCGTGGTGGACGCCCTGCGCCGCGGGCAGGTGCGCACCGTCCTGCTGCGCGACGACCCCGAGCCGGGCGAGGAATCCGAGATGCTGTGGGTGGGGGCCGGCCCGCTGGAGATCGGCACCACCGCCGAGGAGGTGCGCGCCCTGGGCGGCGACGGCGAGCCGATCCACGTGCGCGCCGACGCCGCGATCGTGCGGGCGCTGGCCGCCTCCGACGCCGAGATCGAGCTCGTCGCCGAGCGCCCCGACCTGGTGCAGGGCATCGGCGCCGTGCTGCGCTACGCGGACGCCTCCACCCCGGCCTGACCCGGCCCGACCCGGCCCGACCCGGGCCCGGACCCGCGTGAGCCGCCCGCTCGGCGGCGCCGGGGGCGCCGGGACCCCGCGGGGTCCCGGCGCCCCGAGCCGTCCAGGCGCACGTCCAGGTCGAGCCCGAGCGGGGTGACCACGCGCTCCAGGGGCACGACCTTGAAGCCGGTGCCGACGCGCTCGTCGTCGCCCTCGCCGGTGTCCTCGCCGTCGCGGGTGACGAGCACCCCGTGCGGGAACGCCGCGCCCAGCGGCCGGAGGGCAGGTCGTGCACGGCGAAGGCGCTGTCGCCCTGGCTGGAGGCGAACAGGTACCCGCGCCCGGAGGCGTCGCGGGCGATGGCCAGCCCCTCCGCGTCCGCGCTCGGGCGCGTGCCGCCCTCGCCGGGGTCGGCGCCAGCCGCCAGACCCGGAGAACCGCGTGGGCAGGCCCTGCCGGGTGACCTGCCGGTACCCGACGGTGCCGCCCGGGCCGGCGGTCAGCTCCAGCACCGCGAACTCCGTGGTGCGCCGGCGGGTCTCGGCGCCGGCGACCACCGCCGCCCAGCGGGGTGCTGCGGGCTGGGCCGCAGCCCGCTGGACGACCGCTGGACGACCCCGCGGCGCGCACGGGTGGCGGCGCGGGGGCCGTCCGTGGTGAACTGGGTCCGGCGGCCCGGGGGGCTTCGAGTGTTGGGGAAGAACGCCCGCGGACCTCCCGGGTCGCCGCCTCTCAGCTCGCCGGTGTCACTCCCCGGTCGGCGTCACCCCGAACATCAGCGTGCGGCGCTCCACGTCGTAGTGGACGTCCTTGGTGTTCACCAGCAGGTCCTGCAGGGCGTCGGCGTCCTCGGGGGAGATGGTGAGGACCTCCTCCCACGCACCCTGGTCGAGCACCAGCTGCAGCGTGTAGGCGCCGCTCTGGCCGGGCTCGCCGGCCACCCAGGAGAACTGGTAGTGGGTGAGCTGGCGGACCTTGATGGTGTTGTCGTTGACGGGCTGCGGCAGCGAGGTCACGTCTCGTCCCTCCGGTCGTCGGTGCGGTCGCGCGGCGCGACGGCGCCGCACTCGTGCGCTACCCGTCCCACCGCCCGCGAAACCCGCCGGGGCGCTCAGGCGCCGGTGCCGTAGGCGGCGGCGTAGTCGTCAGCCGCGCGCAGCACCGCGGCGGCCGGCCAGGGCCGCAGCCCGGTGGCCACCAGCTCGGCGAGCACCGCGTCGTCGCCGGCGCCGCCGCGGCGGGCCTCCCACGCCCGCTGCGCCGCGCGCGCCAGCTCCACGCGCTCGCCGGCGGCCGCGCCGTGCCGGTCGAGCACGATGCCGGCGACCCAGTCGGCGTCGAAGACGCCCGCGGGGGGAGCGAACACGCGCTCGCCCTCCACGTAGCGGCCGCTGCCGCCCCAGTGCCGCGCGCCGTCGCGCCGCCCGTCCTCGCCGACCACGCGCCGAGGGTAGCCGGGCGGGGGAGGGGCCGCCCGGCCACCGGTCCAGCGGTCCGGGCTCCCGGACCGGGGCGGGTCAGTACCCGCGGTTCTGGCGCGCCAGCTGCGAGAGCACGCTGCGCTCGAGGACCTCCGCGGCGCCCTCGTCGAGCTCGACGAAGCGCACGACGGCCTCGTGGGTCTCGTCGTCGACGCGCACGACCTCGCCGCGGGCGTGGACCTCCAGGCCGTGGTCCAGCTCCAGCGCGACGTCGACCTCGCTGTGCTCGGCGGGCAGGTCCTCGGCCTCCAGGCGCAGGCCGGTGCGCGAGAGGTCGACGGTGCGCGCGTCGGCCACGCCCTCGGGGGTGGTCAGGTGCACCGGCAGCGAGGCGGGCACGCGCACGGCGGCGCGGCGCGTCTCGGAGGCCAGCAGCATCACGCCGGTCAGGGCGAGCTCGTCGGCGCGGTGCGCCTGGGCGACGGCCTGGAAGACCGCGTGCGGCACGACGGCACCGGGCGCGCCGGCCTCGGTGCTGACCCACACGCGCTGGCCGTCCAGCGCCTCCACGGTGCCGGGGTCGGCGCTGACGTGGCTCGTGACGACGAGCCCGGCCGCGCCGGCGGTCCAGGACCGCACGGTGCCGGTGTGCACGCGGTGCACGTCCTCGGTGGTGCTGGTCGTGGGCATGAGCGTCACGGTCGTGTCGACCGCGGGTCCCTCGGTCATGAGCAGACCGCCCTGGGCGCCGTTCATCCGTCCCCCCTGCATCAGCTTTTAGTCACTGCCGGTATACGCTACGTCACGAGCCGGGGTGCTTCCACCCGATCGGGCTCATTCGCCCGGACGGCTCAGCGCCACCGCCCGCGCCCGCGCGCCCTGGTTCGACCGCGCACCCCCGCCCGCCGTACGGTCGACGGCGTGCTGATGCGCCCGCGGACCCCGCGCGCGGCCGCCGACCCCGCGCTGGCCGCCTACCTCAACGAGCAGCTCGCCCGCTCCGGCGCGCTGCTGGACCAGCTGCGCCGCGCCTCGCGCGACCCCGACCTGGCCGGCGAGCGCGCCGTGCTCGCCGACCTGCGCCGGCAGGTGGGCGCCGACCGCGCCACCGTGCGCTCCGCCGTGCGCCAGCTCGGCGTGCCCACCGACTGGGCCGTCCTCGGCGTCAGCTGGGCCGCCGCGCGCGCCGTGCGGCTGCTGCCCCTGCTGCACCGCCTGCCCGTCCTGGACCGGCTGCCCACCCCGCCCTCCACCCGCCAGGACGCCGTGCAGGCCCTGCTGGAGCTGGAGGACCTGCTCGCCGGGCTGCACCGCCGGCAGGTCTCCGCCCGCGTCCTCGTCGACGTCGTGGAGACCGCGGTGGCCGCCGCCGCCGGGCCCGGCGGGGAGTGGGTGCGCGCCGTGCGCGCCCTGCCCGAGCGCGCCGAGCGCCAGCTGCGCGCCGCCGAGGACCTGCACCGCCGCCGCGCCGCGGCGCTGCTGCCGCGCCCCGGCGCCCCCGTCGGCAACCCCCGGGCCAGCGCCGGGGGTGGCGCCGGGGGTGGCGCCGGGGTCAGCGACCCGGGCGCAGCTGGCGGTGCACCACCAGCGCCGCCAGCGCCGTGAGCACCGCACCGGCGACGGCGGTGGTGTCCAGGCCGTGCGCGAACGCCTCCCTGGCCGAGGCCAGCAGCTGCTCGCCGGCCGCCGCCGGCAGCTGCCCGGCCACCTCCAGCGCGCCGCCGAGCGTCTCGGTGGCCGCCGCCGCACGCCCGGCGTCGGTGCCCGCGGGCACCGCCACGCCCGAGGAGTACACGGCCGTCAGCACGCTGCCCAGCACCGTGGTGCCCAGCACCGCGCCCACCTCGTAGGCCGTCTCCGAGATCGCCGAGGCCGCGCCGGCGCGGTCCGCGGGCGCCGAGGCCAGGATCGCGTCGTTGGTGAGGGTCTCCGCCAGCCCGGCGCCCGCGGAGAGCACCACGAACGCCACCGCCAGCTGCACCGCGCTGCCCAGCACGCGCCCGGGCGCGGCCGGCCCCAGGGTGGCCGCCACCGCGTAGCCGGCGGTGCCCAGCAGCAGGCCCGTGGCGATCAGCACGTCCAGGCGCGCCCGGCGGGCCAGCCGCGCGGCCAGCAGGCCCGCGCACACCGAGACCGCCGCGCCCGGCAGCAGCAGCAGCCCCGCGCGCACCGGGCTCAGGCCCAGCACGAGCTGCAGGTACTGCGAGACGGCGAAGAGCATCCCCGTCATGCCGCAGATGCTCATGAGGTTGGCCAGCACCGCCGTGCGGAAGACCGGCAGCCGGAACAGGCCCACGTCCAGCAGCGGCTCGGGCAGGCGCACCTGCCGGCGCACGAACACCACGCCCAGCGCGGCGCCCGCCGCGACGCAGGCCAGCGGCAGCGCGCCGGGGCCGTGGTCGGCGAACGCCTTGACGCCGTACACCACCGCGACCATCGCCGCGGTCGCCAGCGCCGCGCTGGCCGGGTCCAGCCGCCCCGGCGCGCTCGAGCGCGACTCGCGCACCAGCAGCGGCAGCAGCACGAGCACCAGCGCCACCACCGGCACGTTGACCAGGAAGACCGAGCCCCACCAGAACCGCTCCAGCAGCACCCCGCCCACCACCGGGCCCAGCGCCGCGCCGCCGGCGAAGGCGCCGGCCCACACGGCGAACGCGGTGCGCCGCTGCTCGCGGTCGGGGAAGGTGCTGCGCAGCAGCGCCAGCGTGGAGGGCATCAGGGTGGCGCCGAAGACGCCCAGCGCGACGCGGGCGGCGATGAGCGCGCCCGCCGAGGGCGCGAACGCCGCCAGCGCGGAGACGACGCCGAAGCCGGCGGCGCCGAGCAGCAGCAGCCGGCGGCGGCCGGAGCGGTCGCCCAGGGCGCCCATCGTCACCAGCAGCCCGGCGATGGCCAGGGAGTAGCCGTCGACGATCCACAGCAGCTCGGTGCCGGTGGGCGCCAGCGCGGTGCTCAGGTGCGGCACGGCGAAGCTGAGCACGGTGGTGTCCACGGAGATCATCAGCACCGGCAGCATCAGCACGGCCAGCGCCGCCCACTGGCGGGCGCCGGCGCGGGGTGCGGGGCGGGCG
>NZ_JAAALM010000238.1 GCF_009906395.1 Kineococcus indalonis | reverse complement strand
CCCCCGCCTCCAGGCGGTCGTTCCTGCGGGGGACCGGACTGGGGGTCCTCGGCGCCGCCGGGTCCGCGTCCCTGGCCGCCTGCGGTTCCGACGAGGCCGCCGACGCCGCCGGCTCCGCCGCCGACGGGTTCGGGGCGGTCTCGGTGCAGCTGTCCTGGATCAAGAACATCGAGTTCGCGGGGGAGTACTTCGCGGACAGCAGGGGGTACTTCCGCGACGCGGGGTTCTCCAAGGTGGACCTGCTGGCCGGCGGGTCCGCGGGCACCGCGGCCGAGGCGATGGTGCTCTCCCGCCGCGCCACCGTCGGGCTGTCCTCGCCCACCCTCACCGGCCCCGCGATCGTCAACGAGGAGGCGCCGCTGAAGATCATCGGCACCACCTTCCAGAAGAACCCGTTCTGCCTGGTCTCCGTGGAGCAGCGCACCCCGGTGCGCACCCTGGCCGACCTGGCGGGCAAGCGCCTGGGCATCCAGACCGGCGGCAACGAGCAGATCTTCGACGGGTTCTGCAAGGCCAACGGCATCGACCCCGCCTCGTTCACGGTCGTGCCGGTGCAGTACGACCCCTCCGTCGTCGAGACCGGCGAGGTCGACGCGTTCATGAGCTACCTGACCAACGAGCCGATCCTGCTGGCCGGGCGCGGCCTGACGCCCGTCACCCTGGGTTTCGCCGACAACGGCCTGCCTGTCGTCGCCGAGACGTTCACCGTGCTGCAGTCCACCATCGACGACCAGCGCGACATGCTCAAGGCGTTCCTGCTCGCGGAGGTCAGGGGCTGGAACGACGCGGTCGCCGACCCGGCGGAGTCCGCGCGCCTGGCGGTCGAGGTGTACGGCGCCGACCAGGGCCTGGAGCTGGACGAGCAGACCAAGGAGGCCGAGGCGCAGAACCTGCTCGTCGTCTCCGACGACACCCGGGCCGACGGGCTGTTCACCATGACCGACGCGCTGGTGCAGGAGAACGTCGAGGCGCTGGCCCTCATGGGCACCGACATCACCGCCGAGCAGCTGTTCGACCTCAGCCTGCTCACCGAGGTGTACGAGGAGAACCCCGACCTGATCACCGGCTGAGCCCGCCGCCCCGCCCGCACCGCAGGGGGCCGACCGCGCCCCCCGCGTGGGGTGGATCTTCGCCTCCCTCATGCTCGTGATGCTGCTGGCCGCCCTGGACCAGACGATCGTGGGCACCGCGCTGCCCACCATCGTCGGTGAGCTGCACGGCCTGGAGCACATGAGCTGGACCATCACCGCGTACACGCTGGCCCTGACGATCGCCATGCCGGTGTACGGCAAGCTCGGCGACCTCGTCGGCCGCAAGAACCTGTTCCTGCTCGCCATCGCCCTGTTCATCCTCGGCTCGGCGCTGTGCGGCTTCGCGCAGGGCATGGTCGAGTTCGTCCTCTTCCGCGGCCTGCAGGGCCTCGGCGGCGCCGGCCTGATGATCATGTCGCAGACGATCATCGCCGACGTGGTGCCCGCCAAGGACCGCGCGAAGTTCATGGCCCCCATGGGCGCGGTGTTCGGCGTCTCCTCCGTCGCCGGCCCGCTCATCGGCGGCTGGCTCACCGACTCGGTGGACTGGCGCTGGGTGTTCTGGATCAACCTGCCGCTGGGCGTCGCCGCGCTGGCGGTGTCCGCGCTGACCATCCACCTGCCGAAGCGGAAGAACACCGCCCGCATCGACTACGCCGGCATGGTGGTGCTCGCCCTGGCCCTGACCGGCGTCGTGCTGGTCGCCAGCTGGGGCGGCACCGAGCACGAGTGGGGCTCGCCGGTGATCGTGGGCCTGGCCGCCGCCAGCGCCGTGCTCGCCGTGGCGTTCGTGCTCATCGAGCGCCGCGCCTCCGAGCCGGTCCTGCCGATGCGCCTGTTCCGCAACCGCACCTTCGTCGTGACCACCCTGCTGGGCCTGGTCGTCGGCGCCGGGATGATGGGCGCGCTGGCCTACCTGCCCACCTACCTGCAGATGGCCTACGGCGTGGACGCCACCGAGTCCGGGCTGCTGCTGCTGCCGATGGTCATGACCCTGCTGGTCACCAGCATCGGCTCCGGCGCCGTCGTCACCCGCACCGGCCGCTACAAGGCGCTGCCGGTCGTGGGCACCCTGGTCGCCGCCCTCGGCATGTTCCTCATGTCCACGCTGACCCTGGCCACCCCGCTGTGGCTGCTGTGCGTGCACGTCGCCGTCCTGGGCGCCGGCCTGGGCCTGTTCATGCAGATCATCGTGCTGGCCGTGCAGAACGCCGTGCACCCGCGCGAGATCGGCACCGCGACCTCCTCGAACAACCTGTTCCGCGAGCTCGGCGTCACCGTCGGCGTCGCCGTCCTGGGCACCGTGTTCACCGGCCGGCTCACCGAGCGCCTGGGCGCCCTGCTGCCCGGCGGCGCGGTCGCCGGCGGGCACGGCACCTCCTCGCTGACCCCGGAGGTGGTGCGCTCGCTGCCCGCCGACGTCGCCGACGGCGTCGTGAACGCCTACGCCGACTCCCTGACGCCGATCTTCCTGTGGCTGGTGCCGATGTTCCTGGTCGGCACCGTCATCGCCCTGTTCCTGCCCGAGGTGCCGCTGGCCTCCACCACGGCCGTCGGCGAGGGGGAGGCGGAGGTGCTGGGCGAGCACGCCGCCGCGGCCGCCACCGCCCCGGCGCCCGCGCCCACCGGTCAGGTGCCCGCGCAGGCCGGCGCCCCCGGCACCGGGACCGCGCCCGGCACGGGCACCGCGACCGGCACCGCCCCCGAGCCGCGCGCCTGACGCGGCTCAGCGACCCCCGGCGCGACCGCGGCCGGTGACCTCCCCCAGCGGGAGGTCACCGGCCGCGGTCGCTTCCCCGTACAGGAACCCCTGCGCGTGCACCGCGCCCAGCTCGCGCAGCACCTCCTCCTGCGCGGGCCGCTCCACCCCCTCCACCACCACGTCCAGCCCCAGGTCGCGCCCCAGCGCCAGCAGCGCCCGCAGGAACTGCTGCGCCCGCGGGCACACGTCCACGTCGGCGGTGAAGCCCCGGTCGATCTTCACCGAGTCCAGCGGGATCGAGCGCAGGTGCAGCAGCGAGGAGTACCCGGTGCCGAAGTCGTCCAGCGACAGCCCGAAACCCGCCTCGTGCAGCCGGCCGGTGACGTCCTGCACCGCGTCCAGGTCCTGCAGCAGCGCGTCCTCGGTGACCTCCAGCACCACCCGCGACGGCTGCACCCCGTGCCGGTGCGCGGCCTGCAGCACCGTCGCGGGGAAGCCCGGGTCGGTGAGCAGCTCCGGCGGCACGTTCACCGCCACCCGCAGCTGCGCGCGCCCCTCGCGCGCCCACCGGGCCAGCTGCGCGCACGCCTGCTCCAGCACGCTCGCCGTCAGCGCCGGCAGCAGGTTGCTGCGCGCGGCCAGCGGCACGAACACCTCCGGGGGGACCTCCCGCCCGCCGTGCGACCACCGCGCCAGGCACTCCGCCCCCGTCACCGCACCGGTGCGCAGGTCCACCAGCGGCTGGAACGCCGTGCGCACCTCCCCGCGCGCCAGGGCGCGGCGCAGCGGCTCGCGCAGCGGCAGCGCGCGCGCCTCCGGCAGCCGCATGCTCGGCCGGTACAGCGCCGCCCGCCCCCGCCCGGCGCGCCGGGCGGAGTCCAGCGCCACGTCCGCGTGCGCGAGCACCTGCGCGGGCGTCGGCGTCGGCGAGCGCCCCTGCGCGGCGACCTCCGCCACGCCCACGCTCACCCCCACCCCGACCTGCCGCCGGCCCACCGCGAACGGCTCGGACAGCGCCGCCACCGCCCGCTCCGCCAGCGACAGCACCTGCGGCTGCGCCGGGCCGCGCGGGCCGTGCTCGACGAGCACCGCGAACTGGTCGCTGCCCAGGCGCGCCAGGGTGTCGCCGTCGCCGACGACCCCGCGCAGCCGCTCCGCCACCCGCACCAGCAGCTCGTCGCCGCCGGGGTGGCCGAACGCGTCGTTGACGGCGCGGAAGTCGTCGATGTCGATGCTCAGCACCGCCAGCGGGCGCCGGTCGCGCCGGTGCAGCTCCAGGGCGTGGGTCAGCCGGTCCAGGAACATCGCCCGGTTCGCCAGCCCCGTCAGCTCGTCGTGCAGCGCCCGCCAGCGCAGCGCCTCCTCGCGGGCCTCGCCCGCCGCGCGCAGCCGCTCGGTGGCCAGCACCTGGCCCAGCAGCGTGGCCAGCAGCTCCAGCACGGGCTGGTGGCGCGCCAGCTCCGGCGGCTGCGCGCGCGGGTCCAGCCCGCACAGGGTGCCGAACAGGTGCCCGTCGCCGTCGCGGATCGGGATGCCCACGTACGCGCCGATGGTCATCCGCCGCGCCACCCCGGCCGCCGCGTAGGCGGGCACGGCCATCGCGTCGGGCGCGATGCGCGGGGCGTCCCCGGCCACCGCGTGCCGGCAGAACGAGTCCGACCACGCGTGCCAGTCCCCGGCGCGGCGGCCGTAGGCCTCGTCGCGCACGTGCAGGTGCAGCTGCCGGCCGTCCACGCGGGAGGTGATGGACCAGAACCCCAGCGGCACGTGCTCCTGCAGGAAGTCCAGCACCCGCGCGCAGGCCTCGTCGAACGACAGCGCGTGCACGGTCAGCGCCGGGGCCGGCACCCCCGCACCGCCGTCCAGCTCGGTCAGACCCACGACGTCCCCGCCCTCCGGTGCGCCCGGGACGTCCGTGTCCCTCCCCGCTGGTCAGGTTGCCACGGGCCCCGCACCCCGGCACGGCGAACCGGCGCGGCGGACCGGCGCGGCGAACCGGCGCGGCGGACCGGCGCGGCGGACCGGCGCGGCGGACCGGCGCGCCTCAGGGGCTGGCGGCCAGGAACAGGAACGCGGCCAGCAGCACCAGGTGCACCCCGCCCTGCAGGCGCGTGGCGCGCCCGGGCACGACCGTGAGCACGCCCACGACCACCGTCAGCGCCAGCAGGACCAGCTGGGTGGGGCCCAGGCCCAGCAGCAGCGGGCCCTCCAGCCAGATCGAGGCCACGGCGATCACCGGGATGGTCAGCCCGATGCTGGCCATCGCCGAGCCCAGCGCCAGGTTCAGGCTGATCTGGGTGCGCCCGCGCCGGGCGGCGTTGGCGGCGGCGATCGTCTCGGGCAGCAGGACGAGCAGGGCGATGACCACGCCGACGAAGGACTGCGGCAGCCCCAGGCCCGCCACGCCCGCCTCGATCGCCGGGGACTCCACCTTGGCCAGCCCCACCACCGCCACCAGCGCCAGCAGCAGCAGGCCCAGGCTGGTCGCGGCGGCGCGGTCGGTGGGCGGGGCGGCGTGCTCCTCCTCGTGCAGGGGCCCGCCCCCCGGGGCCACCGGCAGGAAGAAGTCGCGGTGGCGCACCGTCTGGGTGACCACGAACATCGCGTACAGCGCCAGGGACGCCGCGGCGGCGAACACCAGCTGCGCGGGGGAGAACTCCGGGCCGGGGCGGGCGGTGGTGAAGGTGGGCAGCACCAGGCTCAGGCTGGCCAGGGTCGCCACCGTCGCCAGCGCCGCGCCGGTGCCCTCGGCGTTGAACACGGTGGTGCCGTAGCGCCGCGCGCCCAGCAGCAGCGACAGCCCCAGGATCCCGTTGCACGTGATCATCACGGCGGCGAACACCGTGTCGCGGGCCAGCGAGGACGCCTGCGGCCCCCCGGCCGCCATCAGCGTCACGATCAGGGCCACCTCGATGACCGTGACCGCCACCGCCAGCACCAGCGAGCCGTACGGCTCGCCCACCCGGTGCGCGACCACCTCGGCGTGGTGCACCGCCGCCAGCACCGCCGCGGCGAGCACCACGGCCACCAGGGCCACGACCACCCCGCCGGGTTCTCGCCCCCACGTCAGGACCAGCAGCACCAGGGCGAGCACCGGGGCGATCGTCGTCCAGGTGAACCGGCCGGGTGCGGCGGAGCGGGGCGCGGAGCTCATGCCCCCAGCCTCACAGAGGCGCCGGTGCGCCCCCGCACCGGGCGCGTGGCGGGCGGAGGAGCGGGATCCCCCGCGC
>NZ_JAAALM010000237.1 GCF_009906395.1 Kineococcus indalonis | reverse complement strand
GGCGCCGGCGAGGGCGCGGCGGGCGCCGCCGGGCGGGGGCCCGGACGGGCACCCTGCGGCAGGCGCGGACCCGGCTTGACCGCCGGGGCGGGACGGGCGCCGGAGGCGCCGTCCGCGGGGAACCTGTCCTTCAGCCGGCGGATGACCGGCGGCTCGACGGTCGAGCTCGCCGACCGGACGAACTCGCCCATCTCCTTCAGCGTCGCCAGGACGACCTTGCTCTCGACTCCGAACTCCTTGGCGAGTTCGTAGACCCGGACCTTTGCCACATCTCTCCTGTCTCGGTCCGGGCCACCTCTACCGGGCGCGGACCGTCGTCAGTCGTCGGGGTTCATCTGCACGAGCTCATCGGGTGCTCATCAGCTGTTCGACCCGTTCTCATCGCTGGTGGTGGACGCGACCGCCCCGGTGGGCCGGTCCAGGAAGGACCGGACGTGCGAGGTGTCGAGGGGACCGGGGCGGCGCAGCGCGCGGGGGAAGACCCGCCGCTTCTCCGCCCCGTCCAGGCACGTGGTGCTGGGGTGCAGCCACGCACCCCTGCCGGGGAGGCGCCGCCGCTCGTCGACGAGGAGCACGTCCTCGCCGCTCGCCGCGACGACCCTGAGCAGGGTGGACCGTGAGCCCTGCTGACGACAACCCACGCAGGTCCGCACGTGTTCCACGCCCGCGCTCGGGGAGGCGGGGGGGACGGTGCGGGTGGTGGACCGCCGGGCAGGACGACCGGCCTCAACGAGTGTCACGATGTCCACAGTGTAGCGCCGCCCCGCGCTCGGGCGGGTCGCAGGCCGCCCGCGGCGCCCGCGGCCCTCAGGCGCCCTGCGGACCGGAGGCCGCCGCCGGCGCCTGCTGCTGCTCGGTGTCGGGGCGGATGTCGATGCGCCAGCCCGTCAGCTTGGCCGCCAGGCGGGCGTTCTGCCCCTCCTTGCCGATGGCCAGCGACAGCTGGTAGTCGGGCACCACGACGCGCGCGGACCGGGTGGCCGCGTCGACGACCTCCACGGACGTCACGCGCGCGGGCGACAGGGCGCTGGCGACGAAGCGCGCGGGGTCGTCGCTGTGGTCCACGATGTCGATCTTCTCGCCGCGCAGCTCGGCCATGACGGCCCGCACCCGCTGGCCCACCGGGCCGATGCAGGCGCCCTTGGCGTTCACGCCCGGGCGGGTGGCGCGCACGGCCATCTTCGTGCGGTGCCCCGCCTCGCGCGAGAGCGCGGTGATCTGCACGGTGCCGTCGGCGATCTCGGGCACCTCCAGCGCGAACAGCCGGCGCACCAGGTTCGGGTGCGAGCGCGAGAGGACCACCTGGGGCCCCTTGGGGCCCTTCTTCACGCTCACCACGTAGCAGCGCAGGCGGCTGCCGTGGCGGTACTCCTCGCCGGGCACCTGCTCGGCCGGCGGCAGCACGCCCTCCAGGGCGCCCAGGTCCACCTGGACCACGCGCGGGTCGCGGCCCTGCTGCACGACGCCGGAGACGATGTCGCCCTCGGTGCCGGCGTACTCGCCCAGCACCTGCTCGTCGGCCGCGTCGCGCAGGCGCTGCAGGATGACCTGCCGGGCCGTGGTGGCGGCGATGCGCCCGAAGCCGGCGGGGGTGTCGTCGTACTCGCGCACCTGGGCGCCCTCGGCGTCGCGCTCGGCCGCCAGCACGCGCACCTCGCCGCTGGTGCGGTCCAGCTCCACGCGGGCGTGCTGCTGCGAGCCCTCGGTGTGGTGGTAGGCGATGAGCAGCGCCTGCTCGATCGCGCGCACCAGCGCCTCGAACGGGATCTCGCGCTCCCGCTCCAGCAGCCGGAGCGCCGCCATGTCGATGTTCACTGCTCGCCCTCGCGTCCCGCGTCGTCCTGCGTGTCCAGCTCGTCCTCGTCCAGCTCGTCCTCGTCCGGCTCGTCCAGCTCGTCGTCCGGCCCGTCGTCGTCGGGCTCGTCGCCCGGCGCGCCGGTGCCGCCCTCGCCGGCGCGGCGGAACTCCACCTGCACCTCCCCGCGCACCAGGTCCGCGAGGGGCACCCGCCGCGGCGCCCCGACGTCCTTGGCGCGCGGCGGGCGGCCCTTGACCGGCTGCGGCTCCAGCCGCAGCAGCACCCCGTCGGCGTCCACCGACTCCACGCGGCCCAGCAGGGCCGTGCCGTCGGCCAGGACCGCCCGCACGAGCCGGCCGCGGGCGCGCGCCCAGTGGCGCGGGGTCGTCAGCGGCCGGTCCACGCCCGGGGAGGTGACCTCCAGCGTGTACGGGGCGGCGCCCAGCACGTCGGAGGAGTCCAGCGCCTCGGAGACCGCGCTGGAGGCGACGGCCACCGCCTCCAGGTCCACCTCGCCCGGCTCCTCGCCGGCGAGGTCCACCACGACGCGCACGACGCGGCGGCGGCCGGCCGAGGCGACGGACACCGACTCCAGCGCCAGGCCCGCGGCGCGGCGCTCGTCCGCGAAGACCGCCTCCAGCACCCCGGCCACGGCCTCGTCCAGCGACGGCACGACCGTCCCTCCCCTGCTCTCGAGCTCTCGCGCCGACGAGCGGTGGTCGGTCCGGCAGGACCGCGGCCACCGGTCAGCGCCCCGACCCGCTCCCGCTGAACCCGCCGCACCCGGCAGGCCGACGTGACCGACGACGACAGCGCCGCGCCCGCCGGGGCGCGCCTGGACCCCGCCAGCTACGAGGCCTGGCGGAACCTGCCGGCGCGGCGGCCCGCCGGCAGCAGCCCCGGCACCTGGCCGGAGGTGCTGGTGCGCCGCTACGACGAGCCGGCGGCGGCCGAGGAGTTCACCACCGCCCCCAGCCGCGACCTGCTGCTGGTGGTGCAGCGCTCGGGCACCTACCGCCTGGAGAGCCGCAGCGGGCGGCGCTGGCTGGCCGCGGAGTACCGCCCCGGCGCCATGGGCGTCACCGCCCCGGGCGTCGCCTCCGTGCTGCGCTGGCGCCCGCCGGAGGGCGCCCCGGACACCCCCGCCGGCGCCGCGGGCGCGCAGGCGCCCAGCACCGTGCAGATCCACCTGGCGGCGGGCCTGCTGGCCGAGGTGTCGCTGGCCATGGGCAGGCCGTGGCGGGCCGGGCACCACCCCGACGCGCTGGTGCTGGAGCACCCCGGGGTGCTCGCCACCGCCGGCGCGCTGGCGGCCGCGGCCGAGGGCGCCGCCCCCCGCCTGGCCGCCGAGGCGCTCGCGCAGGCGCTGGCCGCGCAGCTGATCGCCGCGGTGCCCGCGCCCGGCCCGCCGGCCGCACCCGTGCGCGCCGCCGCCCGGCCGCTGAGCGCGGTGCACCTGGCCCGGGTGGTGGACCACCTGCACGCCCACCTGGACCGCGAGGTCGGCCTGGCCGAGTGCGCCGCCCTCGTGCCCACCTCGCGCGCGCACTTCGTGCGCGCCTTCGCCGCGGCCACCGGGCTCACCCCCCACCGCTACCTCAGCGCGCTGCGCATGGACCGCGCCGCGCGGCTGCTGCGCTCCACCGACCTGGCGGTGCTCGACGTGGCGGTCAGCTGCGGCTACGCAGGCACCAGCCACTTCGCCGACGCCTTCCGCCGCCACCACGGCGCCACCCCCTCGGCGTACCGCAGCGCCCACCGCGGCCGGGGCTCCTGAACCGCGCGAGCGGGAGCGCACTCGCGGGGGTGCGGATCCGCGCACTCCGCGGGGCTCCCGGGGCGCGCCGGTGCTCGAGCATCCCGATCAGCGGCGGGACGCCAGCCGTCCCGGGGCGCCGACCACCACGACGTCGACGAGCACCACGACGAGGAGCGACATGAGCCGGAGCAGCACAGCGGGCCGGGACGGTGCACGCCGCGTGGCGGTGGTGACCGGGGGTTCCGGCGGCATCGGCAGGGCGTGCGCGGAGCGCCTGGGCGCCGACGGGTTCGCCGTCGTCGTGCACTACGCCGGCAACCCGGGGCGCGCGAAGGAGGTGGCCGAGGCGGTGCTCGCGGCGGGGGGCGCGGCGAGCACCGCGCAGGCCGACGTCGCCGACGTCGCGCAGGTGGCGGAGCTGTTCGAGGCCGCCGAGCGGGAGTTCGGCGGCGTCGACGTCGTGGTCAACACCGCCGGCGTCATGCGCCTGGCACCGCTGGTGCAGGCGGACCTGGCGGAGGGCGGTGCGGTGGACGCCATGCTGCGCACCAACGTGCGCGGTGCGCTGGTGGTCTCCGCCGAGGCCCTGCGCCGGGTGCGCCCCGGCGGGGCGCTGGTCAACTTCTCCACCTCGATCACCCGCCTCTCCCTGCCGACCTACGCCGCCTACGCGGCCACCAAGGGCGCCGTGGAGGCGATGACGCCGGTCCTGGCCAAGGAGGCCGCCGGGCGCGACGTCACGGTCAACGCGGTGGCGCCCGGCCCGACCGCGACGCCGCTGTTCCTGGAGGGCAAGGACGAGGAGACGATCGCGCGGATGGCGTCGATGAACCCGGTGGGCCGCCTGGGCGAGCCCGGCGACATCGCCGAGGTGGTCGCCTTCCTCGCCGGTCCCGGCCGCTGGGTCAACGGCCAGGTCCTCTTCGCCAACGGCGGTGCCGCGTGAGCGGCGCGGTGGACGGCGCGGTGGACGGCGCGGTGGACGGCGCGGTGGACGGCGCGCGCAAGGTGGTCCTGGTCTCCGGCGCCTCCAGCGGTTTCGGCGCGATGATCGTCCGGGAGCTGGCCGCGGCGGTGGCGCAGGTGCTGCGCGAGTGCGGGCGCATCGACGTGGTGGTGCACAACGCCGGGCACATGGTGCTCGGCCCCGCCGAGGCGTTCACCCCCGAGCAGCTGCACGAGGTGTTCGACGTGAACGCCGTGTCCACCCAGCGGCTGAACCGCGCGGTGCTGCGGCACCTGCGGGCCCGGCGCGACGGGCTCGTGGTGTGGATCGGCTCGACCAGCACCCGCGGGGGCACCCCGCCGTACCTGGCGCCGTACTTCGCCGCGAAGGCGGCCGAGGACTCCCTGGCCGTCTCCTACGCCGCCGAGCTGGCCCGCTTCGGCGTCGACACCGTCATCGTGGTGCCGGGGTCGTTCACCACCGGCACGAACCACTTCGCGCACGCGGGCAGCGCGGCCGACGAGCGCGTCGCCGCGCAGTACGAGGCGGAGTACGCGGGGCTGCTGGGGCACGTCGGGGAGAAGCTGGCGGAGATCTCCCCGCCGGACGCCGACCCCGCCGAGGTGGCCCGCCGGGTGGCCGCGGTGGTGGGGATGGCCAAGGGCACCCGCCCCTTCCGCGTGCACGTGGACCCCGCCGACGACGGCGCCGAGGGCGTCAACGCCCTCGGCGACCGGGTGCGCGCGCAGTTCTACCGGCGCGCGGGGCTGGCGGACCTGCTGGCCCCGCGCACGGGGGCCGCCCCGCCGCGCTGAACCCGCGGCGGGGCGCTCGCAGGACGGCGCGCACCGCGCGCTCGCACCCCTCCACGTGCGCGGCGGCCAGGTCGGCCGCCGCGTCGGTGCGGCCCTCGACGATGGCGCGCAGCAGGGCCGCGTGCTCGCCGACGTGCCCGCCGAAGGTGGGCAGGCGGTCCAGCACCAGGCACCCGATGCGGGTGGCGAGGTTGTCCGGGCGCACGAGGACGTCCTGCAGGTGGGGGTTGCCGCTGGCGCGGTAGCTGCCGCGGTGCACCGCGACGTCGTGGCGCATGAGGGTGCGCGCGTCCAGCACGGCCGGGTCCAGCTGCGCGGTGGTCCGCTCCAGCTGGCGGCGCACCTCGGAGGTGTGGCCCGGGTCGGTCGTGTCCACCGCCGTGGCGAAGGTGCCGCGGCGCGGGTAGGCGACGACGAGGCGGTCGGTCCCCAGCCGCTCGAGCGCCTCGCGGACGGGGGTGCGCCCGATGCCGAGCCGCCGGGCGATCACCTCGTCGTTGAGCGGTTCGCCGGGCCGGACGTCGAGCACGAGCAGGGCGCCGCGCAGGTGCTCGTAGGCGTGGTCGGCGAGCGAGCCGCGCGGCGGGCCCACCTCGGTGCTCTGCGCGCTCACGCGGCTCCGTCCTGCGGGTGCGGCGCCGGTGCCGGCCG
>NZ_JAAALM010000236.1 GCF_009906395.1 Kineococcus indalonis | reverse complement strand
GCCCAGCACCTCGTGGAGCGCCTGCGCACCGCGCTCGGCGTGGACGCCGCCCCCGGCGTCGTGGACGCCTCCACCCGCCGGCGCGCCGAGTACACCACCGACGCCTCCAACTACCGCGTCGTGCCGCAGGTCGTCGTCTTCCCCCGCACCGTCGAGGACGTCGAGGCCGTCCTCGCCGTGTGCCGCGAGCTGGGCGTGCCCCTCACCAGCCGCGGCGCGGGCACCTCGGTGGCCGGCAACGCCGTCGGCACCGGCGTCGTCCTGGACTTCTCCCGCCACCTCAACCGGGTCCTGGAGGTCGACCCCGAGGGCATGAGCGCCCTCATCGAGCCGGGCGTGGTCCTGGACGACCTGCAGCGCGCGGCCGCCCCGCACGGGCTGCGCTTCGGCCCGGACCCCTCCACCCACGCCCGCTGCACCGTCGGCGGCATGATCGGCAACGACGCGTGCGGCTCGCACGCCCTGGCCTACGGGCGCACCAGCCACAACGTGCTCGCGCTGGAGGTCCTCGACGGGCAGGGCCGGCGGTACTGGACCGACGCCCCGCCCGCGGAGCTGCTCACCGAGCTGGGCGACGTCGCCTCCCGGCACCTGGCGCTGATCCGCACCACGTTCGGCACCTTCGGCCGGCAGGTCTCCGGGTACGCGCTGGAGCACCTGCTGCCCGAGACCGGCGGGCCCACCGGCACCGCCCTGGCCCGCCTGCTCACCGGCTCCGAGGGCACCCTGGCCACCATCCTGCGCGCGCGCGTGCGGCTGGTGCGCCAGTCGCCGTCCACGACGTTCGTCGTCCTGGGCTACCGCTCCATGCACGAGGCCGCCGACGCCACCCCCGCGCTGCTGGAGCACCGCCCGCTGGCGGTGGAGGGCATCGACCGCCGCCTGGCCGACGCCGTCGTGCGCCGCGGCGGGTCCGTCGAGGGGCTGCCCACCGGCGACGGCTGGCTGTTCGTGGAGATGGGCGGGGAGAGCCCCGAGGAGTCCCTGGCCGCCGCGCGCGCGATGGTCGCCGACTCCGCCGCGCTGGACTCCGTGGTCATCCCCACCGCCGCCGACGCGCGCAAGCTGTGGCGCATCCGCGAGGACGGCGCCGGCCTGGCCGGGCGCTCCCCGGAGGGCCAGCCCGCCTGGCCGGGCTGGGAGGACGCCGCCGTGCCGCCGCAGCGGCTGGGCCGCTACCTGCGCGAGTTCGACGCGCTGATGGCCTCGCACGGCGTGGACGGCCTGGCGTACGGGCACTTCGGCGACGGCTGCATCCACGTGCGCATCGACTTCCCCCTCTACGAGGACGGCGGCGCGCAGCGCACGCGCGAGTTCCTCGAGGACGCCGCGCGCCTGGTCGCGCAGCACGGCGGTTCGCTGTCCGGCGAGCACGGTGACGGCCGCGCCCGCGGCGCCCTGCTGCCGCTGATGTACGACGCCGAGGCGATCGCCGCGTTCGAGGAGGTCAAGCGCGCCTTCGACCCCGCCGACCTGCTCAACCCCGGCGTGCTGGTGCGCCCGGCCCCCCTGGACGCGGACCTGCGCGTGCCCGCCGCCCGCCCCGCGCACGCCCTGGGGATGCCGCTGAAGTTCGCCTACTCCCACGACGGCGGCGACCTGACCCGCGCGGTGCACCGCTGCGTGGGCGTGGGCAAGTGCCGCGCCGACTCCGGCGGGGTGATGTGCCCCAGCTACCTGGCCACCGGCGACGAGAAGGACTCCACCCGCGGGCGCGCGCGCCTGCTGCAGGAGATGGCCAACGGCACCCTGGTCACCGACGGCTGGCGCTCGAAGGAGGTCCTGGACGTCCTGGACCTGTGCCTGTCCTGCAAGGGGTGCAGCGCCGACTGCCCGGCGGGCGTGGACATGCCGACCTACAAGGCGGAGTTCCTCGACAAGCACTTCGCCGGGCGGCTGCGGCCGATGAACCACTACCTGCTGGGGTGGCTGCCGCGCTGGTCGCGCCTGGCCACCCTGCACCGCCTCGAGGCGAGGCTGGTCAACGCCCTCACCGGCGTGCCCGCGCTGGCCCGCCTGGCGCGGGCCGTCGGCGGCATCGCCCAGGAGCGCCCGCTGCCGAAGTTCGCCGAGCAGACGTTCCGCGCCTGGTTCCGCCGGCGCGGGCGCACCGGCGCGGCGCGCACCGGCGGGCAGCCGGTGGTGCTGTGGGTGGACTCCTTCACCGAGCACTTCTCGCCCGAGGTCGGCCGGGCCGCGGTGGAGCTGCTGGAGCACCTCGGCTTCGAGGTCTCGATCACCACCGAGAAGGTGTGCTGCGGGCTGACGTGGGTGTCCACCGGTCAGCTCGACGGCGCCAAGAAGCAGCTGCGCGCCTCCCTGGACGCCCTGAGCGCCCCCGGCCTGCCCGCCGGCGCGCCGGTCGTCGGGCTGGAGCCGTCCTGCACCGCGCTGCTGCGCGAGGACGCCGCGGAGCTGCTGCCCGACGACCCGCGCGCGCACGCGCTCAAGGCGCGCGTGAAGACCCTCGCCGAGCTCATCGCCGAGCAGCGCCCGGACTGGGTGCCCCCGCGCCTGGACCCCGACGGCGACGTGCGCGCGGTCGTGCAGCCGCACTGCCACCAGCACGCGGTGATGGGTTTCGCCCCCGACGCCGCCCTGCTGGCCAAGGCGGGCGTGGACGCGCAGGTGCTCTCCGGCTGCTGCGGCCTGGCGGGGAACTTCGGTGCCGAGGCCGGGCACTACGACGTGTCGGTGAAGGTCGCCGAGCACGCGCTGCTGCCGGCGCTGCGCGGCATCGAGCAGGACCCGGGCGCGGTGGTCGTGGCCGACGGGTACTCCTGCCGCACCCAGTCCGACAACCTCGCCGGGGTGCGGCCCAAGCACCTGGCGGAGCTGCTCGTGGAGGCGCTGCACCGGCAGGGCTGACGCGCACCGGCCCGCCCCGGTGGCGGGGCGGGCCGGTGCGCCGCCGTCGGTTCCCCGACGTCAGCGCCGCCGTCGGTTCCCCGACGTCAGCGCCGCCAGCGGGTGCTCAGGCCGTGGCCGTAGGGGAAGAGCGGGTCGTAGCCCGCGTCGCCCACGTTCACGGGTTCCTGCGCCGCGGTGCGCGGCCAGCTCACCGGCAGCCTGCCGGTGAAGGGGGCGCGGCCGAAGAGCACGTCGGCGACCCCGGCGCCCTCGGTGCCCGGAAGCCAGGAGGCCACCACCGCGTCGGCGTCGTCGAGCAGGTCGGTGACGACCTGCGGGCGGCCGGAGACGACGAGCAGCACGCAGGTCGCGACCCGGCTGCACACGCGCTCGACGGTGGCGCGGTCCTGCGGCTGCAGCTCCAGCGACTTCTCCTCGCGCGGCTGCCCGGCGTCGGCGGGGTCGAAGGCCCACCGCGGCCCGCCGACGTCGCCGAAGCCCTCGGTGTACGGCGTCTCGCCCACCGCGACGACCGCCACGTCGGCGTCCCCCACCGGTGCGGTGCCGTCGGCGCTGTAGGTGACGTCCGCGCCGGGGGCGACCTCGCGGATCCCCTCCAGGATGCTCGTGCCCGGCTGCTGCGGCACCCCGGCCGCGTTGCGCTCGGGGAACCCCTGCCAGGTGAGCGTCCAGCCGCCGGACTGCAGACCGACGTCGTCGGCGCTGCGCCCGGCGACGTACACGTCCGCGTCCGGGCGCAGCGGCAGGGCCCGCCCGGAGTTCTGCAGCAGCACCTGCGAGCGGGCCACGGCGCGGCGTGCCACGGCGCGGTGCTCGGCGGAGCCGACCTCGCCGAGGTGGCGGCGGTCGGCGAAGGGCCGCTCGAAGAGCCCGAGCTGGAACTTCTTCGCCAGGATGCGGCTCACCGCGTCGTCGATCCGCGCCTGCGGGACCCGGCCGGCGCGCACCTCGGCGAGCAGCGTCTCGACGAACGCGGCCGAGGTGTTCGGCTCCATGAACACGTCCACGCCGGCGTTCACGCTGGCGCGCACCTGGTCGGCGTACTCGCCGGGGAGCTGGTGGATCGCCTCCCAGTCGCTGACGACGAAACCGTCCAGGCCCATGCGGCCCTTGAGCACGTCGGTGAGCAGCTCGCGGTGCGCGTGCATCTTCACCGGGTCGCCGACCCCGTCGTCGGTGAAGTCGACGCTGGAGAACGACGGCATGGCGCTGCCGGCGCGCGCGTGGCGGATCGCGGGCCGGTACGGTGCCAGGTGGGTGCGCTCGAACTCGCGCCGGCTCGCGACCGTCACGCCCTGGTCGATCGGGTAGTCACCGCTGCCGGTGCCGTACTCGGTGCCGCCGTCGCCGGCGAAGTGCTTGACGGTGGCGAGCACGCGCTCGGGGCGGCCCAGCTCGCGCTGCCCGCGGCCCTGCAGCCCGGCCACGGCCGCCGTGCCCAGCCGGGAGACCAGTTCCGGGTCCTCCCCGAAGCTCTCGTAGCTGCGGCCCCAGCGCGCGTCGCGCGTCACGCACAGGCACGGCGCGAAGTTCCACGGGATGCCGGTGGCGCGCACCTCCTCGGCCGTCACCGCGTTCACCTGCTCCACCAGGCGCGCGTCGCGGGTGGCCCCCAGGCCGATGTTGTGCGGGAAGACCGTGGCGCCGAACACGTTGCCGTGCCCGTGCACGGCGTCCACGCCGTAGACCAGCGGGATGCCCAGGCGGGTGCTCAGGGCCTGGCGCTGCAGGGCGTCCACGGTGTCGGCCCACGCCCGCGGCGTGTTCGGCGTCGGGGCCGAGCCGCCGCCGGAGAGCACCGAGCCGAGCCCGAGGCGGGCCACCAGCGCGGGGTCGGCGGTGACCGCGGCGCGCTCGGCCTGGGTCATCTGCCCGACCTTCTCCTCCAGCGTCATGCGGGCGAGCAGGTCGCGCACGCGCGCCTGCACGGGCAGCCGCGCGTCGCGGTAGGGCGCGGTGCCGGGGCGCTGCTCGCCGGGCTCCCCGGTGCGCGCCGGCGGGCCGGCGGCGGCCGCCCCGGTGGTCAGGGTGAGCGGGGCCAGCGGGAGGAGCAGCGCCAGCGCCGCGAGCGCGGCGGGGCCGCGGCGGCGTCGTCCCGGGCTGCGGGGAGGGGTGGCGAGGGTCACGAGGACCTCCTGCGGAGCACACCACGGCCGCGCCGTCGCGGACCGTGCCAAGGTGTGACGCCCTGTGATCCTGGCTCGTGGGGCACCGCGCGTCAACGCCCGGTGCCCGCCGCTCAGCGGACGCGCCCCGCCCTCGCCCGCCACAGCGCGACGGTCAGGGCGGCGGCCACGGTGAGCAGCGCCGCGGCGGCGCTCGTCCGGCGGCCGGGCGGGGAGGGGGCGGCAGCGGTCACCCCCGGACCGTAGACCCGGCGCACCCGGCGCACCGGCGCCCGCGGGCCGAGCGCGCGGGCGGTCGCGGTGCCCGTGGCACGCTGACGCGGTGGTACCGCCTCCCCGTCCCGCCGCGGTGCGCCGCGGGTCGAACCTGCCCCGCGTGGGCGACTACAACAAGGTCGTCGTCCTGGACGCCGTGCGCCGGCACGCCGAGGGCCTCAGCCGGGTGGAGCTGGCCGCCCTGACGGGGTTGTCCGCGCAGACGGTCTCCAACATCTGCCGGCACCTGCTGGAGCAGGGGCTCGTCGTCGAGGCCGGCAAGCAGGCCGGCGGCCCGGGCAAGCCGCGCACGATGCTGCAGCTGGCCCCCTCCGGGCGCTACGCCGTCGGCGTGCACCTGGACCCGGTGGTGGCCACCACCGTCGTGCTGGACCTGCGCGGCGGCGTGGTGGCCCGCTCCGACGTCCCGCTGGCGCCGGAGGAACCCGCGCAGCGGACCCTGGCGCGCGTGGCGGCGCAGGTGGCGGACACCGTCGCGGCCTCCGGGGTGCCGGCCGAACGCCTCACCGGCCTGGGCGTGGCGGTGCCCGGGCCGGTGGACGGGCCCGCCGGCGACGTCGTGGGCGCGCCGAACCTGCCCGGCTGGACGCGGGTGCCGGTGCGGCGGGTGCTGGCGGAGGCCACCGGGCTGCCGGTGCTGCTCGACAAGGACGTGGTGGCCGCGGCCGTGGCGGAGATGTGGGCGGGCGGGGCCACCACGTC
>NZ_JAAALM010000235.1 GCF_009906395.1 Kineococcus indalonis | reverse complement strand
CGGCACGGGGACCCTCCCGGGGCGGTGGCGTGCGCGGGCGGGACCGGCTCCCGCGGGGCTCTGGCAGGAACTTTCACCGGCGTGTACGTTCGTGTCAACTTCCTTCACCGACGTCCCGTGGAGACCCGCGTGAGCACCCCGCCCCGAGGCCACCTGGTCCGCTCCGAGATCGCCGAGCAGCCCGAGGTCGCCGAGCGCGTCCTGTCCGCCGCCGGCGGCGAGCTGGCCGCCGTGGCCGCCCGCCTGCGCGGGGCCGCCCCCCGCACCGTGCTGCTCACCGCCCGCGGCACCAGCGACCACGCCGCCCTGTACGCCAAGTACCTCGTCGAGGTCGGCCTCGGCCTGCCCGCCGGGCTCACCTCCACCTCCACCCTCACCGTCTACGGCGCCCGCCCCGACCTGACCGGCGTGCTGTGGATCGCCGTCAGCCAGTCCGGCGGCTCGCCCGACCTCGTGGAGTCCACCGCCGCCGCCCGCCGCGCCGGCGCGCTGACCCTGGCCGTCACCAACGACCCCGCCTCGCCGCTGGCGGCGGCCGCCGAGCTGCACCTGGACGTGCACGCCGGCCCGGAGCTGGCCGTGGCCGCCACCAAGAGCTACACCGCCCAGCTGCTCACCCTGTGGCTGCTGGTCACCACCTGGCGCGGGGCCGCCACCGCGCCCGCGCACGCCCTGCCCGAGCTGCTGCGGCGCACCCTGGCCGCCGACGACGTGCCCGCCGTGGCCGCCCGCTACCGCTTCGTCGACCGCCTCGTCGTCACCGCCCGCGGCTACTCCTACCCCACCGCGCGCGAGGCCGCGCTGAAGCTCATGGAGACCTCCTACCTCTCCGCGCAGGCCTTCTCCGCCGCCGACCTCATGCACGGGCCGCTGGCCATGGTCGACGCCGACCGCCCCGTCATCGCGGTCGTGCCCGAGGGCCCCGGCGGGGAGGCGATGGCGCCCGTGCTGAACGCCCTGCGCGAGCGCGGCGCCGACGTGTGCGCCGTGGCGCCCGCGCACCTGGCCCGCGACGCCACCGTGCGCCTGGCCGTGCCCGCCGGGGTCCCCGAGGACCTCGCGCCGGTGGTGCAGATCGTGCCCCTGCAGCGCCTGGCGCTGGAGATGGCGGTGGCCCGCGGCCTGGACCCCGACGCCCCCCGCGGGCTGCGCAAGGTCACCGAGACCCGGTGAGCACCGGCACCACCGGCTCGGGCGCCGTCCTGGTCGCCGGCGGCGACGTGCGCACCGGCCGGCGCGCCCTGCCCCGCGGCTGGGTCCTGCTGCGCGGCGGCGAGGTCCTCGACCTCGGCGCCGGCGAGCCGCCCGCGGCCGCGGCCGCGCGCGCCGCGGAGGTCCTCGACGCGCGCGGCCACCTCGTCGTGCCCGGGTTCGTGGACCTGCACTGCCACGGCGGCGGCGGCGCGGAGTTCGGCGGCACCGGGGCGGCGGCCGCCGCCGCGGCCCGCGCCGCCGCCGCGCTGCACCGCGCCCACGGCACCACCACCCTGGTCGCCAGCCTCGTCAGCCGGCCCGTCGACGAGCTCGCGCGGACCCTCCACGCGCTCGCGGACCTCGTCGCCGACGGCGTCCTGGCCGGGGTGCACCTGGAGGGCCCCTGGCTCAGCCCGCACCACCGCGGCGCCCACGACGCCGCCCTGCTGCGCGCGCCCGAGCCCGCCGACGTGGACCTGCTGCTGCGCACCGGCCTGGTGCGCGTGGTCACCCTGGCCCCCGAGCTGCCCGGCGGCCTGGCCGCCGTCGAGCGCGTCGCCGGCCACGGCGCCGTGGCCGCCGTCGGGCACACCGGCGCCGACGAGGCCGTGGCCCGCGCCGCCGTCGACGCCGGCGCCCGCCTGGCCACCCACCTGTTCAACGCCATGCCGCCGGTGCACCACCGCCGCCCCGGCCCCGTGCTGGCGCTGCTGGAGGACGAGCGCGTCACCGTCGAGCTCATCGCCGACGGCGTGCACCTGCACCCGCTGACCCTGGCCCACGGCGCCCGCAGCGCCGGGCCGGGGCGCACCGCCCTGGTCACCGACGCCATGGCCGCCGCCGGCGCGCCCGACGGCGCCTACCGCCTCGGCGGGCTGGAGGCCGTCGTCGAGGGCGGCGTCGCCCGCCTGGCCGACGGCGGCGCCATCGCCGGCAGCACCCTCACCCTGGACCGCGCGCTGCGCTTCGCGGTCACCGCCGCCGGCCTGGCGCTCGAGGACGCCCTGGCCGCCGTCACGAGCACGCCCGCGCGGCTGCTGGGCCGCGCCGACCGCGGGCACCTGGAGGCGGGCGCCACCGGCGGCGCGGTCGTCCTGGACGCGCAGCTGCGCCCGGTGCGGGTCCTCACCTGACCCCCACCGGGCGCAGCCGGGGCGCTGCCCCTCACAGACCGCCGACGGGCGGCTCGCCGGTGTCCGGCACCAGCACGGGGGTGTCCTCGCGCAGCGTCTGCCCGCGGAAGAACGCCCGCAGCCGCACCGCGCACAGCAGCATCAGCGGGACCCCCAGCACCAGCATCCCCACGCCGATGACGAACACCCCGCCCAGCGTGCCGAAGCGCGTGTTGCCGTACTCCGGGTCGAGCATGTCCACCGCGCTCTGCCCGAACGCCCACAGCATCGCCAGACCGCCCACCAGCGGGAACACCCCGCGCATGAGCGCGTCGCGCACCGAGCGGGTCAGGGTGCGGCGGAAGAACCACACGCAGGAGAACGCGGTGATGCCGTAGTAGAACGCCACCGCCAGGCCCAGCGAGGCGATCGAGTCCTGCAGCGCGTTCTGGCTCACCACGGAGAGCACCACGTAGAAGCCCACCGCCGCCGCGCCCATGACGGCCGTGCCGAACGAGGGCGTGCGGTACTTCGGGTGCACCCGCGCGAACCGCTGCGGCAGGGCGCCGTAGACGGCCATCGACAGGGTCCCGCGCGCCGTCGGCAGGATCGTCGTCTGCGTGGAGGAGGCCGCCGAGACCGCCACCGTCAGCAGCAGCAGCGAGGACGCCACCGCCCCGCCCACCGGGTCGCCCAGGACGCTGAGCACGTCGTCGGCGTTGTCCTCGTTGCGCAGGCCGATGCCGGTGTCGCCGAAACCGGCGTACGCCTGCACCGCGACCGCGACGAGCACGTACGTCACCAGCAGGATCACCGTGGCCAGCAGCGCCGCCCGCCCCGGCGTGGAACCGGAGTCGCGCGTCTCCTCGGTGACCGCCAGGCAGGCGTCCCAGCCCCAGTAGATGAAGACGCAGAGGATCACCGCCTCCGCCACCGCCGAGGCGCTCACGCCCACCGGGGAGAACCACTCCCAGCGCGGCCGCACCGCCTGCGGGCCGGCGTTGCCGCTCAGCACCAGGTACAGCGCCGCCACCGCCAGCACGCCCAGCACCACGAACTGCACGATCACCAGGACGTTCTGCACCTGCTCGGAGATCTTGATGCCCCGGTAGCTCACCCACGTCATCGCGGCGATGAACGCCACCCCCAGCAGCACCCGCAGCACCGGGTGGTCCGCGGCGCCGCCGAGGCCGAGGAACCGCAGCGTGTACACCGCGGAGATCTCCGCGACGTTCGCCAGCACGATGACGGCCGAGACCGCCACGCCCCAGCCGCCCATCCAGCCCACCCACGGGCCGAACGCCTTCGTGCCCCACGTGAACGTCGTCCCGCAGTCCGGCGCCGCGCGGTTCAGCTCCCGGTAGGCGAACGCCACCAGCAGCATCGGCGCGAACGCCACCAGGAACATCGCCGGTGCCCTGTCGTGCACCGCCAGCACCACGTACCCCAGGGTGGCCGCCAGGCTGTACACCGGCGCCGTCGCGCCCAGCCCGATGACGGTGTTCCCCCACAACCCCAGGGCCGCCGGTCGCAGGCCCTTGCCGTTCTCCACGACCGTGACGGCGCCGTCCGCGCCCTGCCGCTCCGCCAATTCCGCTCCTCGCGCCCGGGCCAGATCCAGCCGGCAAGGGTATCGGCCGCGGGGGCGCCCGCGGCGCGCCGGAGCGCGTCGCGGCCCCCGTCCGGGTGGGGCGCCCACCCGCGCGCACCGGGCCCGCCCTGGTTGTGCGCGCGCCCCGCGAGGCGCACGATCGTCGGCAGGACGGGCGCGCGCCCGCCCCCGGCCGCGAGGAGGCGGTGTCGTGGACGACGTGGAGACCCCCGGCGTGCTCGAGCGGGGGGCGCCCCGCGGGCGCACCACCGTGGGCTGGTCCGGTTCCGGCGCCTCGCGGCGCGCGCTGCGCTGGGCGCTGCTGGAGGCCTCGGCCGTCGGCGGCGCCGTGCACGTCGTGGCGGTCGACCCCCCGCACGGCCGGCCGCCGGCCGCCGAGCGCACCCGCGGGGAGGGCCCGCCGCCGCCGCGGCTGACCGTCCTGCCCTCCGCCTCCCTGGCGGCGGCGCTGGCCGAGGAGCTGGCGCACCTGCCCGGCCGCTGCCCGCCGGTGACCACCTCCGTCGTCACCGGCGACGCCGCCACCGCGCTGCTCGTGGCCGCCGCCGGCAGCGGCTGGCTCGTGCTCGGCTGCGGCCGGCGCGTGGGCCCGGTCGGCCCCGGCGACGGGCACGTGCTGCGCCGGTGCCTGCCGCGCTCGCCGGTGCCCGTGGTGCTCGTGGGCCCGCAGGCGGTGCTCACCGCGCCGCGGCGCCTGCTCGTCGTCTCCGACGCCGCCTTCGCCGCCGCCTCCGACGCCGCCGTGGGCTTCACCGCCCGCCGCGCCGCGGCCACCCGCTGCGGCGTGCGGCTGCTCACCGCGTGGACGGACCCGCCGGCCGCCGCGGACCGGGCGCCCGGGCGCGGGCGCCGCTCGCCGGTGGCGCTGCAGCGGCACCGCACCACCCGCGAGCGCCTGGCCGCCGCCTCCCGCCGCCCCGTCGTGGCCGACCTCGTGCACGGGCGCCTCGGCGACGCCGTGGCGCGCAGCGCGAACGTCGGCGACCTCGTGGTGGCCGCCACCGCCGACGCCGCGACCCTGCCGATGCGCACGCTGCGGGCCCCCGCGGTGCTCGTGCCGCCCGCCTCGCGCACCGTGGTGCTGCCCGACGCGGTGGGCGCCGGCGGCGCGGTGGGCGTGCACCGGGAGCCTCAGCGCGGCCCGGCCGGGCTCAGCACGGCCGCCGGCACCCAGCCGTCCACCAGCACGGGCCTGCCCGCCCGGTCCAGCAGGACGTAGGCGACGCGGCCCAGCCAGCGCTCCCCGTCGCGCCGCCACGCCATGAGCACCCCCGGGCGCGTGCCGTCGCGGGGGGTGCGCACCCAGCAGTGCACGACGGCGGTGCGCTCGTCGGCCCCCGCGGCCGCCAGCGCGGCGGCGGCCTCCGCGAACGGCGAGACGCCCTCGCGCTCGCGCGCCAGCCGGTGGCGCTCCTCGTACGCGTGGCTCCACCGACCGCCCGACACCCGCCCAGGATGGCACGCGGCTCGAACGCGCGTTCGAGGAGCGGGTCGCGCCCGGTCGCGCCCGGTCGCGGCGGCTGCCGGGGATCGACGCGCGGCCCCGGCGCGGTCTACGGTGGGCGAGGTTGTAAACGTCAGCCTCCCGAGCTCCGGGGCTGGCGATGCCCCGGACCCGCACCGACGGGGGTGCCCGTGTCCGTCCTCCCCACCGCACCTGTCCTGGCGACCACCGGGACCCTGCACGACCACGACTGCGACTGCACCGCCGCGCCCCTCGAACTCGTCCTCGACGACGGCCCGGCCCCGCCCCGCGCCGTGCTGCGGGCCACCGGGGAGCTGGAGGCGGCCACCGCCGACCTGCTCCTGGACGTCGTCGAGCGCGCCGTGCAGGGCGGGCGCACCGACGTCGAGCTCGACCTGGGCGGCGTCGCCTTCTGCGACGTGCGCGGCATCGACGCCGTCCTGACCGCGCGCACCCGGGTGCGCGCGGCCGGCGGCGAGCTGCACCTGTGCCGGGTGCGCCCCTTCCTGCACCACGTCCTCGGCGTCATGCGCCTGGGGGAGGTCGTCACCGGCTGACCCGGCCGGGGCGGGTCACCGCGCCAGCGTGCCGCACGGGCGGCGGGAGCGCC
>NZ_JAAALM010000234.1 GCF_009906395.1 Kineococcus indalonis | reverse complement strand
GTTCCTCGCCGGCCTGGCGCTGTCCGCCACCGGCGTGTGGGGCTCGCTGCAGGTGCAGCTGGGGGTGGCGTCCTGGGACGTGCTGCACGCCGGCGTCGCCCAGCGCACCGGCCTGTCGTACGGCACCGTCGTGGCGGCCGTGGGGGTGGTGGTGCTCGTGGTCTCCGGCGCCCTGGGGGTGCGCCCGCGCCCCGGCACCCTGTTCAACGTCGTGGCGATCGCCGTGGCGCTGGACGCGCTGCTGGCCTCCCCGTGGCTGGACGGCCTGCCCGCCGCGCCCGCGCCCGTGCGCGCGGTGGTGCTGGCGGCCTCGGTGCTCCTGCTGGGCTTCGGCGGCGCCGTCTACATCGGCGCCGGCCTGGGCAGCGGCCCGCGCGACAGCCTCATGGTGGCCTGCCACCTGCGCGGCTGGCCGGTGGGGCCCTCGCGGGTGCTCATCGAGCTGGCGGTCCTGGCGGCGGGCTGGCTGCTGGGCGGGCCCGTCGGCGTGGGCACCGTGGTGATGGCGCTGGCGCTGGGGCCGGTGACGCAGGTGGCGTTCCGGGTGCTGCGGCAGTCGCCGGGCGCGGGCGCCTGAGCACCTGGACCCCCCGGCGGGACCCCGGCAGCGCGTCCCTCAGGTGCCGGGGGTGGGCGGTCCGGGCTCCGGGCGCCGGCGCCGCCGGGCCACCGTGCCGGTCAGCGGCAGGCGCCGGATCGACACCCCGCGCGCCTTGCGGCGGTTGGCCGCCGCGGTGCGCTCGCTGATGAGGATGGCCCGTCGCAGGGCGCGACCCGGGAGCTCCGGCGCGGCCTCCGGTCGTCGTGGCACGGCCCGCTCTCCCGTCGTCCCCGCGGCGCTGCCCGTGGCGCCGCGTCGTCCAGCCCCGCCGCCTCCGGGAGCGGGGAGAGTCTTGTGTAACCCACCGGCCGCACCCCTGCCAGCGAGACCGCCGCGGGCGCCCCCGCACGCCCCCAGCGCTCACGCGGGGTCGTCCTGCGGCCACGCTGAGCCGTCGCGGTCAGCTCCCGGACGGCGGGGTGACGGGCGTGGGCGGGTGCGCCGGGACGCGGTTGGGGCCCGCCTCCACCGGCCTCGGGCGGTCCAGGGGGTGCAGGCGCACCGCCACCAGCGCCACGTCGTCGTCGTGCCCGGCGGGCACCATCCGGGCCAGCAGCGCGTCGCACAGCGCCTCCAGCTCCAGCCCGCCCAGCTCCGCCACGACGTCCTGCAGCCGCGCCAGCCCGTCCTCCAGCGAGGTGCCGCGCCGCTCCACCAGCCCGTCGGTGTAGAGCAGCAGCGTCGAGCCGCGGTCCACGGTGATCGAGGCGTCGGCGCGGCGGGCGGCCGGGTCCACCCCCAGCAGCAGCTGCGTCGGGTGCGCGGCCAGGGCGGTGACGGTCCCGTCGGGGGTCAGCAGCACCGGCGGCAGGTGCCCGGCGCTGGACCAGCGCAGCCGGGTGACGTCCCGGGAGCGCTCGTCGACGACCTGCTCCAGGCGCGCCACCAGCGCCGTCGCGGTGGTCTGCACCGCCAGGCCCTCCATCGTGGCGTCCAGGCTGGCCAGCACGGTGGCCGGCGCCGCGCCGCTGGAGTACGCGATGCCGCGCAGCAGGCTGCGCACCTGCGCCATCGCCGCGGCGGCCTCCACGTCGTGGCCCATGACGTCGCCGATGACGAGCACCGTGGAGCCGTCGGGGGTCAGGAAGGCGTCGTACCAGTCGCCGCCGACCTGCGCGGCCGCCGCCGCGGGCTGGTAGCGCACCGCCACCTGCACGTGGTCCGGCTCCACCGGGGCGGTCAGCAGGCTGCGCTGCAGGCCCTCCGCCATGCGGTGCTGCTGCGTGTACAGGCGGGCGTTGTCCAGCGCCAGGCCGGCGCGGTCGGCGATCTCCACGGCCGTCAGCAGGTCCTGCGGGGGGACGGGGGCCCGCTGCGCGCCGCGGAAGAGGCTGACCAGCCCGACGGTGCGCCCGCGCGCCCGCAGCGGCAGGATCGCGAACGACTCCGGCGCCAGCCGGCGCAGCAGCTCGCGCGCCGGGCCGGGCTCGAGCACCTCCAGCAGGGCGGCGGTGCCGTCGCGCTCGGCGGTGACGGGCCGGCCGGTGCGCAGCGCGCGGTGCAGCGGGGCCTGCTCGCCCAGCGCGCGCAGCCGGGCGCGGCGGTACTGCTCGACCAGCTCGCGCAGCTCCTCGCGCACGTGCCAGGAGCCGATGTCGCGCAGCGCGCCCTGCTCGTCGACGAGGGTGACCAGGCACCAGTCGGCGATCGCCGGCACGAGGTGCTGGGCCAGGCGGCCGACGGCCTCCTCGGTGTCCAGGGTGGCGGAGAGGTCCTCGCCCACCCGCACCAGCAGGCTCAGCCGCTCGGCGGCCTCCTCGGCGCGGGCGCGCGCGGCCTCGGCCTCCCGCCGGGCCGCCTCGGCCTCCTCCCGGGCCCGGCGCCGGGCGGTGACGTCCAGGAAGTACACCGACAGCCCGTCGGGGCCGGGCCAGGCGCGCACCTCGTACCAGCCGTCCAGGGGCGGCGGGTAGTACGCCTCGAAGGTCACCGGCTCGCCCGTGGCCGCGGCGCGGCGGTACTCGCGCTCGAAGGCGGCGCCGAGGGCGCCGGGGAACAGCTCCCACACCACCCCGCCCAGCAGCTCCTCGCGCGGGCGGCCCAGCAGCCGCTCGGCCTCGGCGTTGACGTACGCGAAGCGCCAGTCGGCGTCGAGCAGGTAGAACGCCGCCGACATCGTCTCCAGCACGCGGGCGGTGCGGGCGCCGGCGTCGTGCGCGTCGGTGGTGTCGTAGGCGGCGCCGAGGATGCGCACGGCGCGGCCGGCGCGGTCGGCCAGCGCCCGCCCGCGCGCCTGCACCCAGCGGGTGGTGCCCCCGGGCAGCACCACGCGGTACTCGGCCTCGAAGTCGCCGCAGGTGCGCGCGCAGTCGGCCAGGGCCTGGCGCACCCGCGGCAGGTCGTCGGGGTGCAGGCGCTCGTCGAAGGCCTCGATGGTGCCGCGGAAGGTGCGCCGGTCGTGGCCGAACAGCTCCACGAGCCGGTCGTCCCAGGTGAGGCGGCCGGTGAGGAGGTCCCAGTCGAAGCCGCCCACCCCGCCGGCGGAGATGGCCAACTGCCAGCGCAGCCGCTCGGCCTCGTACTCGACGGAGAGCTCCAGCTCGTCGCCGTCCTGCGGCGGCACAGGGCTCACCGCGTCACCTCCGCTCGGTCCCGGCGGGGGACGCCCCGGCCGTCCCCAGGGTAAGCGCGCGGCGGCACCGCCGGGCTCCGCCCACCCGTGCGGCGCACCCGTCCCGCCCGTCCCGCTCAGCCGGCCAGCACCTGCCAGCCCAGCCGCACCACCAGCACCGCGACGACGGCCAGGAACACCGCGCGCACGAAGCGGCTGCCCGCGGAGACGGCGGTGCGGGCCCCCAGGTACCCGCCCAGGAGGTTGGCGCAGCCCATGAGCAGGCCCAGGCGCCACAGCACCGAGCCGTGCGCGGCGAACACCGCCAGGGCCCCCACGTTGGTGGCCAGGTTCACGATCTTCGCGGTGGCGCTGGCCTGCAGGAACGCGTAGCCGAGCAGCCCCACGAGCGCGAACACCAGGAACGCCCCCGTTCCCGGGCCGGCGATGCCGTCGTAGAAGCCGATGACCGCGCCGGTGAGCGCGGCGACGGCGGTGTGCCGGTGGCCGCTGAAGCGCAGCGCCGTCACCCCGCCCAGGTCCGGCTTGAGCAGCGTGTACGCCGCCACGAGCACGAGCGCGACGAGGATGACGGGCGTCAGGACGCCGTCGGGCACGGCGGCCGCGCACAGCGCCCCGCCGGCGGCGCCGACGGCGGCGACCAGCGCGGTGGGCACCGCGGTGCGCAGGTTCGGGTGGACGCGGCGGTAGTACGTGACCGAGCTGGTGCCGGTGCCCATCGCCCCGGCGAGCTTGTTGGTGGCCAGGGCCTGCACGGGGTCCATGCCGGGCACCAGCAGCAGCGCGGGCAGCTGCACGAGGCCGCCGCCGCCGACGACCGCGTCGACCCAGCCGGCGCCGAAGGCGGCCAGGACGAGCAGGACCAGGGTCGCCGGCGCGAGCGCGGCGAGGGCGTCGGCGCTCACGGGCGGGTCCGCTCGGTGGTCCGCTCGGTGGTCCGCTCGGGGCGGGCGGGGGGTCGGTGCACCGGCCCAGCCTCCCAGGCGCGCCCGCGCCGCCGGTTTCGCCCCGCCGAAGGGCGCACCGCCGGTGCCCCGGGGTGCCGCGGCGCGCCCCGCCGAAGAACCACCGGCCGCGGAGGCGTTGCGCCGCAGCGGTTCCCCGTGGGTCCGCTCGCGGCCCCGGCCGGGCCCGCCGGGGATTTCCCGCCGCGGTGCGCGGTGTGCTGCAATGGCCGCGACGAGGGGGAGTAGCCCGCACGTCACCGGTCGACACGCTGGCCCTGCGGGCCCGGTCGGTGAGCCCGCGACGCGGGTGGGCGAGACCTTCGGCACCGTTCACGCCCACGCACCGCCGGCGCGCGCCGGGGTGCCCGTGGCGCGTGCGTGCCGGGCTCCCGCCGCGGCGCGCGGCGCCGGAGAGGACCGACCCGAACCGTGGACCCCGCCGTCGTCCTGGCGAGCTTCCTGCCCGTGCTGCTGCTGGAGCTGCCCGACAAGACGTTCGTGGCGACGCTCGTGCTCGCCACCCGCTACCGGCCGCTGACGGCGTGGGTGGGGGTGGGCCTGGCGTTCGCCGTGCAGAGCGCGATCGCCGTGGTCGCCGGCCGGCTGCTGTCGGCGCTGCCCGACCGCCCCGTGGCCGCCGTGGCCGCCGCCCTGTTCGCGCTGGGGGCGGTGACCCTCTTCCGCGGCGCGGCCAAGGCGCGGCAGGCGGAGGAGGACGCCCTGCACGAGTACGAGCGCAAGGTGCACGGGGGCGCGCGCGGGCTGCGGGCGGTGGCGGCGTGCTTCGGGGTGGTGTTCCTGGCCGAGTGGGGGGACCTGTCGCAGCTGTTCACCGCCGGGCTGGCGGCCCGCTACGACGACCCGCTGTCCGTGTTCGCCGGCGCGTGGGCGGCTCTGCTGGTGGTCTCGGCGCTGGCGGCCGCCGTCGGGGCGACCCTGATGCGCAGGCTGAGCGTGGCGACGGTCAGCCGGGTCGGGGGCGTGGTGTGCGCGGCGCTGGCGGTGCTCACCGTGCTGGAGGTCGCGGGGGTGGACCTGCCGGTGTGAGCCGTGCGGGGACAACCGGGCCGCCGGGTGATTGACTGTCAGTCACGCGGCGATGACTGTCCCCACAGGTCCGGCGCGTCAGGACCACGCGCCGCGGAGCAGCTGCGGCGCACGGACGGCAGCGGGAGGTCGAGGGCCGGTGTTCCACGTGGTCCTCCCGCCCTCCCCCCGGTCCGTGGGCGTGGCGCGCTGGCTCATCTCCGAGTGGTGCGCGCCGTGGGTGAAGAGCTCGGAGGTCTCCGAGGACACCGTCGAGGCCCTGCTGCTGCTCTCCAGCGAGGTCGTCACCAACGCCGTCGTGCACGGCTCCGGCATGGTGCGCGTCGCCCTGAGCCGCGACGGCGGCTCGCTGCGCCTGGAGGTCTCCGACGAGGGCGGCGGGATGCCGCTGATCGGCGCCCAGCGCGAGGACGCCGAGAGCGGGCGCGGCATGGCCATGGTCGAGATGCTCTCCAGCCGCTGGGGCACCGAGCTGGACGAGGGCCCGCTGGGCAAGAAGGTGTGGTTCGAGCTCGCCGGAGCCTGAGGGCCCGCCCGCGCGGGGGCTCACCCGCGCGGGACGACCTCGTCGGCCCCCGCCCGCCGCGCCGCCAGCGCCTGGCCCGCCGCGGCCGCGGCCACGAGCACCAGCGTCGGCGTCCACGACCCCGTCGCCGCGTGCAGCGCCCCGGCCAGCACCGGCCCGGCCGCCGCCAGCAGGTACCCCACCGACTGCGCCATCCCCGACAGCGCCACCGCGCCGGCGGCGTCGGCGGCCCGCGCGGTCGTCGCCGCCAGCGCCAGCACCAGCGCCGCTCCCCCGCCGCCGCCCACGAGCGCCACCCCCAGCGGCAC
>NZ_JAAALM010000233.1 GCF_009906395.1 Kineococcus indalonis | reverse complement strand
GGCGGGTGGAGACCGGCGGGCCCGGGCTCCACAGCGGCGGTTCCGGCCCCCTGGTGCGGGGACGGGATCCTGCGGGAGCTGGGGTTCAACCCGGGCCGTCGTGCGCACCCGGAGCGTCCGGTGGTGCGCGCACGACGGTGGCGCAGTACCGCCACTGTAGGTCCGGCCGGGGCCGCGGTCACCACCGCGGGCACCGGCGGGCGCGACGGCCGGTGGTGCCCGCCGTCGGTGGGCACGGGCGGTGGTCGTGTGCTTCGATCACGCCCACCGCCGGGAGGAGCCGGATGCGCGCAGCACGGAGCGTCCTCACCCTCGGTCGGCCAGCGCCGGTCCTGCTGGCCGCGCTCGCGGCCGGAGCCGCCTGCGCCGCCCCGGCGGGCAGCGACACCGCTCTGCGGGTGGCCGCGGACTTCACCGCCGCCACCGCGGACGGCGACGCGGAACGGGTGTGCGCGCTGCTGGCGCCGGCGACCGCGCGGCAGCTGGCGCAGCAGGCCGCGTCCTGCCCCGAGGCCGCCGGCGCCCTGAGCCTGCCCGCGCCGGCCGAACCGCTGCCGGCCGCGCAGGTGTGGGGCCGCTCGGCGCTCGTCGCGGCGCCGGGGACCAGCGTCTTCCTCGTCCGCGTCGACGACCGGTGGCTGGTCAGCGCCGCCGGGTGCACCCTGCGACCGCAGGCGCCGGCCGACTGCGCGCTGCAGGGCGGCTGAGGAGGAGGGCTGAGCCGTGGTGGGAGGAGTGGTGGGAGGAGTGGTGGGAGGAGGACGAGGTGAAGGTCGTCTTCTGGGGAACCCTGGTCGTGGTGGCCGTCGGTCTCGGTTGCGTCATCGCCCTGGGCCTGCTGCACCGCTGAGGGCACCGGCGAGCGCGGCAGGCACCGGGGTGGGGTCGTGATGCGCCGCTTCGCGCAGCTGAACGGGCTCACGCTGGCCTTCGGGGCGCTCTTCGTGCTGGCGCTGGCCGGGCAGGCGCTGTCGGGGGTGGCGCAGTACAACGAGCAGGCCGTGGCCGACGGCGCCGACGCGGTCTCGCTGGTGCAGTACCTGGGCACCTCCGACTTCGCCGTCGCGGTGGCGGAGAACTGGCAGTCGGAGTACCTGCAGTTCTTCCTCTACACCGTCCTGACGGTGTGGCTGGTGCAGCAGGGCTCACCGGAGTCCAAGGAGGTGGACCAGGCCGGTCGCGGTTCCGACGAGGACCAGCAGGTCGGGGTGCACGCCAAGGCCCACTCCCCGGCGTGGGCGAGGGCGGGCGGCTGGCGGCTGGGGCTGTACTCCCGCTCGCTGGGGGTGGTGATGGGGTCGATCTTCCTGCTGTCCTGGCTGGCGCAGTCGATCGCCGGGCGCGCGGCGTACAACGAGGAGCAGCTGCGGCAGCTGCAGGCTCCGGTGAGCTGGAGCGGTTACCTCGCTTCACCGGACTTCTGGAACCGCACCACGCAGAACTGGCAGTCGGAGTTCCTGGCCGTGGCGAGCATGGCGGCGCTGTCGATCTACCTGCGCCAGCGCGGCTCCCCGGAGTCCAAGCCGGTCGGCGCCGCCCACGACGACACCGGCGTGGAGGGCTGAGGACCGCCCCGGCCGAGGAGCGCGCCCGACGAGCCGGCGGTGGCGCCGCGACGGCGCGGGGCGGTCCTCAGCCCAGCTCCCGCTCCTGGCGGGCCTGCTCCTCCAGCAGGCGCAGCGCGCGCTCGCCGGCGTCCCCGTCCTGGGCCAGGGCGGAGCGCACCTGCTCCAGCTTCTGCTCCCCGGCGGGGAACGGCGGCAGCAGCGGCACCTCGGGGTCGACGACGGCTTCGAGCACCACGGGGCGGTCGGCGGACAGCGCGGCGTCCCACGCGGCGGGCAGGTCGGCCGGGTCGTCCACGCGCAGGCCGCGCAGCCCGAGCAGGTCGGCGTAGCGGGCGTAGGGGAAGTCCGGCAGGCGCTGGCTGGCGCCGAAGCGCGGGTCGCCCTCCATCTCGCGCTGCTCCCACGTCACCTCGGCCAGGTCGCCGTTGTTGAGCACGCACACCACGAAGCGCGGGTCGGCCCACCGCCGCCACAGCCCGGCGACGGTGATGAGCTCGGCGACGCCGTTCATCTGCACCGCCCCGTCGCCGGCCAGCGCCACCAGCGGCCGGGAGGGGTCGGCCAGCTTCGCGGCGATGCCGTAGGGCAGGGCCGAGCCCATGCTCGCCAGCGTGGAGGACAGGTGGGCCTGCACCCCCGGCGGCAGGGTCAGGTGCCGGGCGTACCAGTAGGTGATCGAGCCGACGTCCACGCTGACCTGCGCGTCGGCGGGCAAGCGCCGGCTCAGCTCGCGCACGACGAGCTCGGGGTTCAGCGGCTGCGCGGGCAGCGCGGCGCGCCGCTCGGCCAGCGAGCGCCAGCGCGCCACGGCCCCGGTGACGCGCCGGCGCCAGGTGTCGTCGGCGGGCGGGTCCAGCAGCGGCAGCAGGGCCTCCAGCGTCTCGGCGGCGTCGCCGGGCAGGCCGACCTCGACGGGGTAGCGGTTGCCGAGGTGGCGGGGGTCCAGGTCGACCTGGACGGTGCGCGCCCGCCCCGGCGGCGGGTAGAACTCCGTCCACGGGTCGTTGCTGCCCACGATGAGCAGCGCGTCGCACTCGGAGAGCACGGTGGCGCTGGCGCTGGTGCCCAGGTGGCCCATGACGCCGGCGCTGGTGGGCAGCCGCTCGTCGACCCAGGGCTTGCCGAGCAGGCTGGTGGTCACGCCCGCGCCGAGCCGTTCGGCGACCGCCCGCACCTGTTCGCCGGCGTGCCGGGCGCCCTGCCCGACCAGCAGGGCGGGGCGCCGGGAGGCGTTGAGCACCTCCGCGGCCTGCCGCAGGTCCTCCAGCTGCGGCAGCACCCGCGGGCGCCGCCGCTCCGGGACGCTGACGATCACGCCGTGCTCCTGCGGCAGCGGGTCCGGGGCGGGCAGCTGCTGCACGTCGTGCGGGAGCACGACCGCGCACGGCTGCCGCGTCGCCAGCGCGGTGCGGAACGCGCGGTCCAGGACGGTGGGGGCGTGCTCGGCGGCCAGGACCGTCTGCACGTAGCCGGTGGCGTCGCCGAAGAGGGTCTGCAGGTCGATGCCCTGCTGGTACTCCGCGCCCAGCACCGTGCGCTGCTGCTGCCCGACGACGGCGACCACGGGGACGCTGTCCAGCTTCGCGTCGTACAGGCCGTTGAGCAGGTGCACCGCGCCGGGGCCCTGCGTGGAGAGCACGACGCCCACCTCGCCGGTGTACTTGGCGTGCCCCACCGCCATCAGCGCGGCGTTCTCCTCGTGCCGGGCCTGCACGAACTCCAGCTCCTCGCCGGCGCGCCGCAGCGCCCCGAGCACCGGGTTGATCCCGTCGCCGGAGTGCCCGAACAGGCGCCGGACCCCCCACGCGCGCAACCGCTCGACCACCAGGTCGGCGACCAGTCGCTGCTCCTGCCCCATCGTCGTCCTCCTCGGGTGGACCTCGCCCCGCTCCTCCCCTACCCCGGGCGCTCGGGTCCATGCCCGCCTCCATGCCCGCCTCCTGCGCGGGCGGGTCGCGCCGGCGCGTTCAACGGCGGCGAACCACAGCTCCGCCAGGTGCGCCGGTGCGCCGAGGTCGGTGAAGCGCCCGGCCAGCGGGGCGGTGCCGGAGAGCGTCCCGGTGCGGCGGGGCGGGGCTCAGCGGCCGTGCACCGCCGCGGGGTCCAGGACGGTGCGCTGCACGGGCGCGGCCAGGACCTGCTGCCAGCGCGGCAGCACCGGGTCCGGGTGCGCGCGCAGCCGACCCGCCGGGCGCGGTCCGCGCCGGCCGGCGGCGTGCCAGGCGTCCAGCGCGGCGGCGCTGCGGCGCAGGGCTTCCACGGCCCCGCCGGGGTCGAGCAGGTCGGCGTCGCTGCCGTCGCCGCTGCCGTCGCCGCTGCCGTCGCCGCTGCTCCTGCCCAGGTGCTCGCGCACCAGCCGCAGGCGCAGCTCGCGCGCGAAGCTGCGCGCCTGGTCCCCCAGCCCCGCCGGGTCGGCCGGTTCCCGCCGGTCGCGCACCTGCCCCAGCAGCAACGGCGGCGCGGCGATCCCGCCGCGCTTGGGGTGGCGCGGCAGCACGACGACCAGCTGCAACCCCGGCGTGGTGCGCAGGGCGTCGGCGAAGACCCGCACGACCTGGCGCGACCAGAGGAACTGCTCCTCCAGGTACACCAGCCGCCTCGCCGGGCGCAGCGCCTCGGCGTGCCCGGCGGCGCTGCTGCGCTCGCCGTCGGGGGCGAAGGGGTAGCGCGGCCGGCGGCGCGGGTGGGTGCGCAGCAGCTGCACCGCGCACGAACCGGCCGGCGGCGGTGCCGGCGCGGGCAGCGGGTGCGGGCGGTGCAGCAGGCGGCGCGCCACGTCCGAGAGCGCCTGCCCGGGCGGCAGCGACAGCGGTGCGCGGTCCGCCCAGCGGTCGTCCCGGGGGTGTCCGGCGTGGCGGACGACCACGAACTTCTGGTGGCGGCTGCCCAGGGTGCGCACCCGCTGGTCCAGCAGCACCTCCGCGCCGCCGCGCACCTGGTGGGCCAGGTGGGCGAAGAGGACCGGGTCGCCCGCCCCCGCGCCGGCGAGCGCGGCCGCCAGCGCGGGGAAGAACGAAGAACTCCGCGCCGTCGACGAGCGCGCGCACCCGGTTGCCCGCGCTCCAGGCCGGCAGGTCGGTGGCGTCGTTGCCGCGCTCGGCGCCGGTGAGCAGCCAGTCGGCGGGGCCGCGGCCGGTCGCGGCCGGCGGCCGGATCACCGCACCACGCTCAGCGCCCCGGCCGCGCAGGAGACCAGGGCCTGCGCGCCGGCGTCGACGTGGTGGACCTCGCCGTCCATCTGCAGCGGCACCGGGGTGCTCGCGGTGAAGGCGTACGGCTCGCAGCGGCGGACGCTCTCGTGCCTGCCGCGCAGCACCTCCACGATGCCGGCGAGCAGCGCCAGCTTGCCGCGGTGCCGCATCAGCAGCGTCTCGCAGGTGCCGTCGGCCGGGGAGGAACCCCGGGACAGGACGGCGCACTCGGCCATCCGGTCGATGTTGGCGAACACCGGGCTGCCCAGCTCGATGCGCTCGCCGTCGTGGGTGATGGCCGGCGGCCGGCAGCGACAGGACGTCCGCAGCGCCAGCAGGCCCTCGGTCAGCGCGTCCAGGTCGTGCCGGTTGAACTCGGCGGCGGCCACCGGCGTGATGCCCAGGCCGACGTAGGAGTGCGCGCAGCGCGGTTCCCGCCCGGGCACCCGGACCTGCAGCAGGTCCATGTCCGACACCGCCCCGGCCACGATCGCGTCGGGCAGGGGGCGGTGCTGCACGGCGCGGGCGTCGCCGCTGGCGGAGACCACCAGCGTGGCGGGGTGCTCGGTCACGGCCCGCTCGGCGAGCTCCTCGGCGTGACCGGGGTGGCGCGTGCCGCGCAGTTCCACCGGCGTGCCGGGCAGGCGCACCCCGAGCTGCGCGCGCAGCCGGTGGGCGTTGCCCGGGCCGTCGCCGGTGCTGTTCGGGTTGTGCAGGACCACCACGCGCTCGAAGCGCCGCGCCGCCCCGCTCGTCGCCTCGTGCGCTGCGTGGACCACTGCCGGAACCTCCCGCGGGACACCGTCGGGAGGTTCCACCCGCGGACGACCCTGCCACGCCCGGGCCGCGGTCCCCACCGCTCTCACCGTCCCTGGTCGATCTCGAACAGCGGGCTCAACCCGGTGCGCCGCAGCACGTCCAGGTCGCCGCGGCTCACCCCGCGCAGCACCACGCGCCCGCCGCGCGCCCGGCAGCGGCGCTTGGCGCGCAGCAGCAGGGCGATCACGGGCGAGGACAGGTGCGCAACGCCGGAGAGGTCCACCACGAGGGTGCAGGTGCCGGTGTCCAGCGCCTCGCCCAGCTCGCGGCGCAGCGCGCCCACACCGCGCCCTGCGCCGCCGGCGTCGGGCGGGACCACCACGGTGACGCCCTCCTCCGGCTCGGCACCCGTGACGGTCCCGGCGCTCCCCCGGCGCTCCGGCCCGCGCAGCTCCAGGACCGCGGGGTACCGGGAGGGGGACCGGGAG
>NZ_JAAALM010000232.1 GCF_009906395.1 Kineococcus indalonis | reverse complement strand
CGGTGGGCCGGGCGGGCGCGTCCGCCTCCCTGCCGCGCCGCGAGGACGTCGAGGGCGCACCGGGCGCCGCGGGCACGGACGATCGGGGGGTGGCGCGGTGAGCGTCGGGTGGGGCTTCGTGGGCACGGGCGGGATCGCCCGCACGGTGGCGCAGGCGCTGGAGCGCGCCGACGGCGGGGAGCTGGTGGCGGTGTGCTCGCGCGACGCGGGCCGGGCGCGGGCCTTCGCCGACGAGCACGGCGCCGCCGGCGCCCACGACGACGTCGCCGCGCTGCTGGCCGACCCGGCCGTGGACGCCGTGTACGTCGCCACCACCCACCCCCAGCACCACGCGCCGGCCCGCGCGGCGCTGCGGGCGGGCACCCCGGTGCTGGTGGAGAAGCCGATGACGGTCACCGCCGCCGCCACCCGCGACCTGGCCGCCACCGCCCGCGAGCGCGGGGTGTTCCTCATGGAGGCGTACTGGACGCGCTTCCTGCCGCTGACGCGCGAGCTGCTCGACGTCGTCGCCTCCGGCGCGGTCGGGCAGGTGCTCTCCGTGCACGCCGACCTCGGCTTCCCGGCGCCGGAGTCCGCGCGCCGCTTCCACGACCCCGCCATCGGCGGCGGCTCCCTGCTGGACCTGGGCCCGTACCCGGTCGGGCTGGCCCTGACCCTGCTCGGCGCGCCGAGCACCGTGCGCGCCGCCGGCACGCTCACCCCCGCGGGCGTGGACCGGCAGGTCGCCCTGTCGCTGGCCTGGGAGTCCGGCGCCGTGGCGGCGCTGTCCACCACGATCGCCGCGCAGGCGTCCTCGCGCGCGTGGGTGGAGGGCGACGGCGGCTGGATCGAGGTGGACGCCCCGCTGCACTCCGGGCGCCGCTTCACCGTGCACCGCACCGGCGCGCAGGAGCCGGAGGTGCACGAGGACCCCGTCGAGCACGGGCACCGGTTCATGCTCGAGCACGTCCACGAGTGCCTGGCCGCGGGCCGCACCGAGAGCCCGCTGGTACCGCTGTCCTGGTCGGTGGACCTCGCCGACGTCCTCGAGGCCGCGCTCACCCAGGTCGGCGCGGCGCGCGCCGCCGAGCCGCTGTGACCCCCCTGCGGGGCACGGGGCGCCGGGCGCTGGTTACGGTCGCCCCATGCCGCTGACTGGTGAGTACGAACCGAGCCCCGAGGCGTGGGTGCGCGAGCAGGTCGAGAAGTACGAGGCGAGCGGGGGCGCCGAGGCCGGCGACCTGCGCGGGATGCCGGTGATCGTCCTGACGACGAAGGGCGCGAGGTCGGGCAAGCTGCGCAAGCAGGCCCTCATGCGCGTGGAGCACGACGGTCGCTACGCCGCCGTCGCCTCCCTGGGCGGGGCCCCCAAGCACCCCGTCTGGTACCACAACCTCAAGGCCGAGCCGCTGTGCGAGCTGCAGGACGGCCCGGTGCGCAAGGACTACCGCGCCCGCGAGGTCGCCGGCGAGGAGAGGGCGCAGTGGTGGGAGCGGGCCGTGGCGGCCTACCCCGACTACGTGGACTACCAGACGAGGACCGAGCGGCAGATCCCGGTGTTCGTCCTCGAGCCGGTCGACTGAGCCCGGCCGACCCTCGGGCCACCCGGACGGTGGTTGCTCCGTCCGGGTGACCCGGCCTCAAGATCCGCCCCCGAGCTGACACACTCGATGTGACAGAACAAGCACACTGAGTGAGCAGGAGGCGATCGTCGTGCGGATCGGAACGGTGACCACGCCGGCGGCGGTGCGCAGCACCGTCCGTCCCGAGGCCCTCCAGAACCTCGCGCCCGTCCAGCGCATCACCCCGGACCACGTCCACGAGGACCCGCTGGACGAGCTGACCCAGTCCGACCGGGCCCTCATCGCCCACCTGTACGGCCCCGTGCTCGACCTCGACGAGCTCGAGGGCACCCCCGTCGCCCAGCTCGCCGCCGAGATCAACCGCGAGCGCTCCAGCGGCGCCGTGCCCGCCGGCCGCGACCTCACCGTCGACGACGTGCGCCGCCTCATCGGCCGCCTCACCCTCACCAGCCCGCGGCCCGTGCCCGTCGACGTGCAGCTGCGCCTGATGACCTACCTCGGCGGCGGCCGCGCCGCGGGCGTCGACCAGCCGCGCCTCGACGTCGTCCTCTGACGCACCCGCCCGGCCGTCGGGTCCACGCCCGGCGGGCGACCGGGCGAGCGATCGGGTGGCACGCTGGGAGCGTGCGCCTGCTGCTCGTCCGCCACGGCCAGACCCCCTCGAACGTCCGCCGCCTGCTGGACACCGGTGTGCCCGGTCCCGGGCTGACCGACCTGGGGCGCGAGCAGGCCGAGGCCCTGGCCGACACCCTCGCCGGGGAGGGGGTCGGGGCGGTCACGGCGTCCTCGCAGGTGCGCGCGCAGCTGACCGCCGCACCGCTGGCCGCGCGCCTGGGCCTGGACGTCGCCGTCGACGCGGGCCTGCGCGAGATCGAGGCGGGCGAGGTGGAGATGCGCGGCGACGACGAGGCCGTCGTGCGCTACTTCGGCGTCGTCACCGCCTGGCTGGGCGGCGACCTGGCCGCGGCGCTGCCCGGTGCGCCCGACGGGCACGCCTTCTTCGCCCGCTACGACGCGGCGGTGGCCGCGGCCGCGGAGCGGGCCCGCGCGGCGGGGGTGGGCACGTTCGCCCTCGTCAGCCACGGCGCGGCGATCCGCGCGTGGGCGGGGGCGCGCGCGGTGAACCTGTCGGCGCGCTTCGTGCTGGACACCGGCCTGCTGAACACCGGCGTGGTGGACCTGCGCGGGGACGTGGACGGCGGCTGGACGTGCGAGTCGTGGACGGGGGCGGCGCTGGAGGCGGTGCAGGCCGAGGCGGCCGGTGCCGGTGCCGCCGGTGAGCCGGGCTCGGTGTTCTGAGCGCCCGGGGCGCCGCCGGGCTGGGACGGGGCGCGATCGGCGGCTACGGTGGGCGCAGGGTGTGCCGGGAAGTCTGGTCGGCGGTTCCGTCAACGACCCCGCAGGAGGCTCTCCCGTGCCCTCGCACACGCCCACCCGACTCTTCGCCCGCGGCTCCTGGCCCGAGGCCCGGCGCATCGCCGAGGTGCTGCGCTACGAGACCGTCGGCGGCGCGCTGCTGCTGGTGGCGACCGCGCTGGCGCTGGTGTGGGCGAACCTGCCGGGGGACACCTACGAGTCGGTGCGCCAGTTCCACGTCGGTCCCGCCTCGCTGGACCTGGACCTGTCCATCGAGCACTGGGCCGCCGACGGGCTGCTGGCGGTCTTCTTCTTCATCGCCGGCCTGGAGCTCAAGCGCGAGTTCGTCGCCGGGGACCTGCGCGACCCGCGCGCCGCGGCGCTGCCCATCGCCGCCGCCGTGGGCGGCATGGCCGTGCCCGCCGGGATCTACGTGCTGGTGAACTCCCTGGGCGACGCCCCCGCCGGCGCCCTGACGGGCTGGGCGATCCCCACCGCCACCGACATCGCCTTCGCCCTGGGCGTGCTGGCCGTCATCGGCAGCCACCTGCCCTCGGCGCTGCGCACCTTCCTGCTCACCCTGGCCGTCGTCGACGACCTGCTGGCGATCACCGTGATCGCGATCTTCTACACCGCCGACCTGCGGGTCGCCCCGCTGCTGCTGGCGCTGCTGCCCCTGGCCGCGTTCGCGTTCGCCGTGCAGCGGCGGGTGCGCTCCTGGTGGCTGCTGGTCCCGCTGGCGCTGCTGACGTGGGGCCTGGTGCACGCCTCGGGCGTGCACGCCACCGTCGCCGGCGTCCTGCTGGGCCTGTCGGTGCCGGTGCTGCGCAGCGCCGCCGCGGGCGGGCCGGAGGCCGGGCCCGGGCTGGCCGAGCACTTCGAGCACCGCTGGCGGCCGCTGTCGGCCGGGTTCGCCGTGCCCGTCTTCGCGCTGTTCTCCGCCGGCGTGGCGATCGGCGGCGCCTCCGGCTTCGCCGACGCCCTGCGCGACCCCGTCGCCCTGGGCGTCGTCGCCGGCCTCGTGGTCGGCAAGCCGGTCGGGATCCTGCTCACCACGTTCCTGGTCTCCAGGTTCACCAGCGCCGAGCTGGACGACGACCTGTCGTGGGTGGACGTCGTCGGGCTGGGGATCCTCGCCGGCATGGGCTTCACGGTCTCCCTGCTCATCGGCTCCCTGGCGTTCGGCGAGGGCAGCGAGGCCGGTCAGCACGTCACCCTGGGCGTGCTGGTGGGCTCCACCGTGGCCGCGCTCATCGCCGCCGTCGTGCTCGGCACCCGCAACCGCACCTACCGGCGCATCGAGGCCGAGGAGTCCGTGGACGCCGACGAGGACGGCGTCCCGGACGTCTACCAGCGCGGGCAGCGCTGACCCGCGGCGCCGGCGCGCAGCGCGGCCCCCCCGCCGGCGACCTACCCTGGAGCACCGTGCAGTGCTCCTACTACGACCGCCACGCGTGCCGCTCGTGCACCCTCATCGAGCAGCCCTACCCCGAGCAGGTCGCCGGCAAGGAGCAGCGCTGCCGCGAGCTGCTGGGGGAGGGCGTGCAGTGGCTGCCGACCGTGCGCAGCCGCGAGGACGGGTACCGCAACAAGGCGAAGATGGTCGTGGGCGGCACCGCGCGCCGCCCCACCCTGGGCATCCTCGACGCCGGCGGGCGCGGGGTGGACCTGCGCCGATGCCCGGTGTGCTCGCCCGGCGTGCGCGCCGCCCTGCCGGTCCTCGCCCGCTTCATCACCCGCGCCGGCCTGGAGCCGTACGACGTGCCGCGCCGGCGCGGGGAGCTGAAGAACGTCCTGGTCACCGAGTCCCCCGACGGGGAGCTGATGGTGCGCTTCGTGGTGCGCTCGCGCGCACCGCTGGCGGCGATGCGCCGGGAGCTGCCGCAGCTGCTGCGCGAGCTGCCGAACGCCGTGGTCGTCACCGCCAACCTCCTGCCCGAGCACAAGGCCGTCGTCGAGGGCGAGGTGGAGGTCCCGCTGACCGAGCGCACCGCGCTGCGCATGCGCCTGGGGGAGGTGGACCTGGACCTGCGCCCGCAGAGCTTCTTCCAGACCAACTCGCCCGTCGCGCAGGCGCTGTACGCGCAGGTGGCGCGGTGGGTGGACGAGGTGGACCCGGGCAGCGTGTGGGACCTGTACTGCGGCGTGGGCGGCTTCGCCCTGCACGTGGCCGCGCCCGGCCGGCGCGTGACCGGCGTGGAGGTCAGCGCCGAGGCCGTCGAGAGCGCCCGCTCCTCGGCGCGCGCCGCGGGGCTGCGGGGCGTGGACTTCCTCGCCGGCGACGCCACCCGCTTCGCCCTGGACGCCCCGGCCGCGCCGGACCTCGTGGTGGTCAACCCGCCGCGGCGCGGCATCGGCGAGGAGCTGCGCACCTGGCTGGAGCGCTCCGGGACCGGGCACGTCGTCTACTCCAGCTGCAACCCGGCCACCCTGGCCGGGGACCTCGCGGCGATGCCCTCGCTGCGGCCGGTGCGGGCCCGGGTGCTCGACATGTTCCCGCACACCCCGCACGTGGAGGTCGTCGCGCTGCTGGAGCGCACCGCCTGAGCGGGGGCGCACCACCCCAGCGGTCCCCCCGGGCGACCTCGCCGCGCAGCCCGCAGACTGGGCCGCGGTCGGCGCCGGCCCGGCGCCCGCAGGACGGAGGACCCGTGACGCAGCAGGAGACGCGGACCGCCCCCGGCCTGGACCCGCGGACCGCCCCCGGCCTGGACCCGCAGATCGCCGCGGCGGTGCGCCGGGTGGCCGCCGCCGGCCTGCCGCCGATCAGCGCGCTGACCCCCGCGCAGGTGCGCAGCGGCGCCGCCGCCCAGGAGCGGGTGGACCCCGCCTGGTGGGGACCGGTCGCCGCGGTGGAGGAGCTCACCGTGCCCGGCGCCGCCGGCGACCTGCCCGCCCGCCTCTACCGCCCGCAGCCGCCCGCCGGGGCCGGCGGCGCGGCCGGCGCCGCCCCGCCGCTGGTGGTCTTCTTCCACGGCGGCGGCTTCGTGCTGGGCGACCTGGAGTCCCACGACGGGCCGGCGCGCGTGCTCGCCGCCGAGGCCGGCGCCGTCGTCGTGTCCGTGGCCTACCGCCTGGCCCCCGAGCACCCC
>NZ_JAAALM010000231.1 GCF_009906395.1 Kineococcus indalonis | reverse complement strand
CCCGCACCCCCGCCCGCGACGCCGGCGGCCAGGCCGCCGAGGGCGACGGCGCCCACGGCGCGGGCCCGGTCCGGGTACAGCTCGCGCGGGCCGTCGGTGGGGGTGGACTGGATGACGATGAACAGGCCGTTGTCGGGGGCCTGCACGCGCCGCTGCACCTCCAGCAGCTGCGCGCTGGCCGCCTGCAGGGCCGCGTCGACGACGGCGGGGCCGTCGGCGGGGTCGGCGGTGCTGGCGGAGACCTGGAAGTAGGTGCGCGAGGCGCCGCTGCTCAGGGCGTCGCCGGCGCTGAAGGAGGCGTCGGGGAACGCTCCGAGCACCTGCGCCTGCACGGGCGCGGTGTTCAGCGCGGTGGAGACGGTGGCGGCCAGGGTGCCGGCGCCCCCGGACAGCGAGAAGGGGTTGCGGCTGCCCGGCTGGGTGCCCGGCACCTGCTCGGGCAGCGGGGTGGACAGCGCCACGCTGGGGGTGACCAGGAAGGTCGCGCTCGTCTCGTACTGCGGCTGCGCCTGGTTCCACGCCGCGCGCGAGGCGAGGGCCACCAGGGCCACGACCACGACGGTCAGGTACCAGCGGTGCGCGAGCACCCGCATCAGCGATCCGATGGTCATCGACTCTCCTCGGTCTCGGCACCCCGGTGGGGTGTGGAGGCGCGGTCCCGGCCCGCGCAGGCACCGGACGGCACCCGTCCGGCCCGGGGTGACGACGCAGAGCATTGCACAGTGACCTCGCGTAGCGGGAATGTCGGCGGGTCCCTGCACGGCCCCGGCCGGGCCGCGGGAGGGGCCACCTATGCTGGCGACGGCGCCCGGCAGCACCGGCGCCCGACCGCCCGGCCGCGGTGTCCTCGACGGGGAGCACGCCGGACGAACCCCCGAGAGGTGACCGTGCACCGGCTGCCCCGCACCACCCCCTCCACCCCTCGCGCCCGCCGCCCGGCGGCGGCGCTGCTCGCGCTGCTCGCGCTGCTCGCCGGCTGCGGCGGCGGCGAGCGGGGCGCCGAGGACCCCTTCGCCGCCCAGCGCGAGCGCCTGGAGCAGCAGGGGCGCGCCCTGGGCATCCCCGACGGCTTCCCCGGCCCGCAGGACACCGGCGTGCCGCTGGGCACGCGGCTGGAGCCGTCCGGCTCGATCACGGTGACCGAGGACGGCCGGGTGCTGGAGGGCCTGGACGTCGACGGGTGCGTGTCCGTCAAGGCCGACGACGTGGTGATCCGCAACGTGCGCATCCGCTGCGGCGGCAAGCAGCGGGCGGTCGTGGTGGAGGGCTCCGACCGCGGCCTGGTCGTGGAGGACTCCGAGATCGACGGCCTGGGCACCACCGAGGTCGCCGTCGGCTGGAGCGGCTACACGCTGCGGCGGGTGGACGTGCACTCCCTGCTCGACGGCCCGCGCCTGGGCAGCGGGGTGACGGTGGAGGACAGCTGGGTGCACGACATGGTCCGCGCGGAGGGCTTCCACGGCGACGCGCTGCAGTCCAACGGCGGCAGCGGCATCGTCGTGCGCGGCAACACCCTGGTGCCCACGGACACCTCCACCGGCGACGTGCTCAACGCGGCCGTCCAGCTCGGCGCGGAGAACGACTCCGGGAAGCTGTCCGACGTGCTCATCGAGGGCAACTACCTGGACGGCGGGAACTACGCCGTCAACGTGCGCGGCGACGACGGGATCTCCGGCGTGGTGCTGCGCGAGAACGTCTTCGGGGACGGCTCGCGGTACGGGCCGGTCATCGGCCCCGGGGACAAGGTGCAGCTCGCCGCCGGCAACCGGGAGCTGCGCTCGCAGCGCGCCGTGGAGCTCGACGAGCCCTGACGAGGCCGGACACGCTCGGTGCGCCGGCTGCTACGGTGCGCCCCGTGAGCACCCCCCGGGGCAGCGTGGTCGTCCCCGCGCACGACGAGGGCGCCGTGATCGAGCGGTGCCTGCGCCCGCTGCGCGCGGGCGCGGGCGACCTGGAGGTCGTGGTCGTCGCCAACGCCTGCACCGACGACACCGCCGAGCGCGCCCGCGCCCTGGGCGCCCGCGTGGTGGAGACCGCGGTGCCCGGCAAGGCCAACGCGCTGAACCTCGGCGACGAGGCGTGCACCGCGTTCCCGCGCGCCTACCTCGACGCCGACGTGTCCGTGGACGGCGAGGACCTACGCCGCGTGCTGGACGTGCTGCGCGTGGGCCCGGCGCTGGCCGCCGCCCCGCGCCTGCGGGTGGACCTGTCCGCCTCCTCCTGGCCGGTGCGCGCCTACTACCGGGTGTGGACGGCGCTGCCGTACGTCACCGACGACCTGGTCGGCTCCGGCTTCTACGCGCTCTCGCGCGCCGGGCGGGCCCGCTTCGGCCGCTTCCCCGACGCCACCGGCGACGACACCTTCGTGCGCGCCCTCTTCGCCCCCGGCGAGCGGGTCTCGGTGCCGGGCACGACGTTCACCGTGCACCCCCCGCGCACCCTGGCCGCGCTGCTGGCCATCAAGACGCGCGCGCGCTTCAGCGTCGCTGAGCACGCCGCCGCCCCCGGCGGTGCGGCCGGGGCGGGCGGCGCCGCCCCGGCCTCCGCGCTGCGGCGCCTGGCCGCGCGCCCGGCGCTGTGGCCGGCCGTGCCGGTGTACGCCGGCGTGGGGCTGCTGACCCGGCTGCGCGCGCGGCGGCGGCTGAGCAGCGGGGCGCCGGTCGCCTGGGACCGCGACACCACCTCCCGCACGCCCGCCTGACCCCGCCCCGTGGAGGACCGATGCTGAAGTCGCTGAACCAGCTGCGCCGGGTGCGCAAGGCGGTCGTCGGCGCCAAGCGGGCCGTGTACGTGCGCGTGTGGGGCATGGACATCCACCCCACCGCCACGTTCAGCCTCTCGGCCCGCTTCGACCGCACCCACCCGCGCGGCGTGCACGTCGGCGAGCGCAGCTACGTCGCGCTGGAGGCGATCGTGCTCTCCCACGACATGACGCGCGGCAAGAAGACCCACACCCGCATCGGCAAGCACTGCTTCGTCGGCGCGGGCAGCATCGTGCTGCCCGGGGTGACGGTGGGCGACGGCTCCATCGTGGCCGCCGGCGCCGTGGTGACCCGGGACGTGCCGCCGCGCTCCATCGTCGCCGGCTCCCCCGCCCGCGTGATCCGCTCGGGCATCTCCGTGGGTCCCTACGGGCGGCTGCTGACGCCCCAGCCCGGCGAGGGGAGCGGCGAGGGCAGCGGCGAGGGGAGCGGCGGGCGGAGCGGCGAGCCGGGCACGGTGGTGCAGCTGCCCTGACCGGGCGGTCACCGCGCCACCCGTCCGGGTGAACGTCCCCCGGACGCCTCACCCGCCCGCGCCGCCGCGGCCCGCGACCTGCACGCTGCGTCACCGTTCGCCGGGAGCACGACCCCGTCCGCCCCACCCGCCGGGGCGATGGCGCTCACGGCCCCTCCGACCCGATGCCTCTGGGGACAAGCAGTTCCCGGAAGACGTCAGCGGAGGCTCACCGTGCCCAGCACGAAGCGCACCTGGAAGGCCGTCCTGGCCGCCGTGGGCACGGCCGCCGTGCTCGCCGCGGGCACCGTCCCCGCCCACGCGGCCAGCACCTCGCCGTGGATCGCCTACGGCAGCACCAGCGTCAACAACGCCCGCCTGCCCGCCACCGGCGTGCAGCTGACGACGCGCTCGCCCAAGCCGTTCGACACGCTGACCTACACCGTCGGCGGCCGGGCCGTCAGCGCCACGGTGAGCGCCACCCCGCCCGCCGCGCCCGGCGGGGACTGGACCGCCACCGCCACCGCCGACCTGTCCGGCCTGGCCGGGCGGCTCAGCCTCACCGCCAAGATGGTCAGCGGCCGCAGCAGCAGCAGCCTGGCCAAGTCCGTGCGCGTGGTCGACCCCGCCAGCAGCCTGGGCGCCGGCGGCGCCGCCGTCGTCAAGCGCCCCTCGCGCAGCGTGCGGGTGCAGGCCACCGACGGGCGCCCCGGCGCCTTCACCACGGGCCTGCGCGGCGGGCGCGCCCAGCGCGTGCTCACCGGCGACCAGACCATCACCCGTGACGGCACCGTCCTGGACGGCGTGCAGATCGAGGGCTGCGTGGTCGTCAAGGCGGACGACGTCGTGATCCGCGGCAGCAAGGTGAACTGCCGCCGCAAGGGCCGCCAGGTGGCCGTGCAGGTCGCCGACGGCGCGCGCAACCTGCTCGTGGAGGACACCGAGATCGACGCCACCGGCGCCGACGTCGGCGTCGGCTGGGGCAACTACACGCTGCGCCGGGTGAACCTGCACGGTTCCGCCGACGGCGCGCGCTGGGGCACGAACGTGCTCATCGAGGACAGCTGGATCCACGACATGTCCCGCGAGGACGGCCTGCACAGCGACGCGGTGCAGACCACCTCCGCCTCCGACGTCGTGGTGCGCCGCAACGTGCTGGACCCCTCCAACGGCGGCGACCCGCTGAACTCCGCCGTGATGATCGGCACCGAGACGGGCGCGCAGCGCCTCGAGAACGTCCTCATCGAGGGCAACCGCCTGGGCGGCGGTTCCTACACGATCAACGTGCGCGGCGACGCGAACATCACCGGCCTGGTCATCCGCGGCAACACCTTCGAGGACAACAGCCGCTACGGCGCGATGATCCTCCCCACCGGCAAGGACATCACCGTGTCGGGCAACGTCATGGGCTGGACGGGCGCGGAGGTGGCGCCGGACCGCTGGTGACCCGGCGGGGACGGGTGGGGACGGGCGGTGACACCCCGGCGGCCGGTCGCTAGTCTCCGGCCCGTGACCGCGCCCCCGCAGGACCCCGCGCTGGTGTTCACCGTGGCCCTGAACGGCTACGCGTCCGCCTACGCCGACTGCCTGCGCTCCCAGCGCAGCTACGCGCGCCGGATCGGGGCGCGGTACGTGGCGGTGACCCGGCCCTTCCGGGTGGAGCAGCCCGCGCACGCCGCGTGGCTGAAGATCCCCCTGCTGCTGGGCGCGCTGCGCGCCGGGTACGCGTGGGTGGCCTTCGTCGACTCCGACGCCCGCGTGCGGGAGGACGCCCCGGACTTCCGCACGGCGATCGAGGGCGCGGGCCGCACCCACATGGCCAGGGGCCGCTCGGGACGCCTGAACTCCGGGGTCATCATCGCCGAGAACGGCGCCGACAGCACCCGGTTCCTGGAGGAGCTGATGGCCAGCACCACCCGTCCGGTGCCCGAGGAGGACCGGGCGGACCTGAAGTACGAGAACGGCAACGTCATCCACGTGGCCCGCACCACGGGGCTGGTGTCCGAGCTGCCGCTGGAGTGGAACAACACCCACCAGCCGCAGCTGGCCGACCACGTGCGGCACTACACCGGGCCGCTGCGCGCGGAGCACCGCGGCAGCCCGCTGGGCCAGCGGGTGTTCGCGCTGCGCAAGCGGCTGGTGGCCACCCCGACGAAGCAGCCGGAGCGGCGCGACGGCGCGTTCGCGGACGAGCTGGCCGCCCTCACCGCGCGCTGCCAGCGCCGCTACCCCGCCCTGGTGGCGCCGGCGGCGTGAGGCCGCCCACCGGCGGCGCGGTGGTCACCGGCGGCGGCGCCACGGGGTTCCGCCACCGGTGCGGGGGCTGCACCGGCCCGCTGCCGCCGGGGCCGGCGACCACCACGCGCACGGAGTCCCAGCGGTAGTCGTAGGGCACCTCCCAGTCGCCGGCGTAGGCCCCGGCGTCCACCCAGTACTCCCCCGGCGCCAGGTCCACGCGGTCCAGGACCAGTTCCACCGCACCGCGATCGGCCAGGGCGACGGTCCCGGCGCCGCTGGCCTCGGTGGTCAGGTCGACCAGGGAGGTGTCGGTGCCGACCCGGCGCAGCGCGACGCTGAAGTGGGCCCGCTCCACGGGGCGGGTGCGCCGGTAGTCCAGGCGCACCGCCAGGGCCCCGCCGTGCTCCACGGCGCCGCCGCCGCCCGCACCGCCGGCGGTGACGGCGGTGAGCAGGACGCTGCCCTCGCCCTTGCGGAACCCCCCCTCGCCCAGTTCCTGCGGAGCCCCGGCCCGCTCGTCCAGGGAGCGCTCGACGCGTACGAGCGCTCCCTGGACG